>CAMBHH010000007.1 GCA_945866505.1 Flavobacterium psychrophilum | reverse complement strand
AAAGCAAAAAAAGCGAAACTAAAAGCCAAAGCCAAAGAGAAAAAAGCGAAAGCAAAATCTAAAAAAGCAAAACAAAACAAAAAGAATAAAAAGAAATAATCTGCTTGTTTGAAAGTAAAAATCCCAAATTCCAATGTTTATGTTGGAATTTGGGATTTTTAATATTTTTGCATTTCCTATTTTTTAGCCAAAGCAGCGCTCATTTCCATTGAAATAGCAGAACGCTCCATTTTCAATTTTCCAGCCATAGTTTCAATAACTACTGTAGTTTCAGCAACCTCAGCAATTTTACCGTGAAGTCCACTTTTGGTGATGATCTTATCACCTACTTTCAAAGCACTTTCAAATTCTTTTTCGTTTTTGGCTCTTTTTTGTTGCGGTCTAATCATAAAGAAATAGATGACCACAAACATTAATAAAAACGGTGCAAATTGAGTTAACTGTTCCATAATTTAAAATTCTTTTTTGTTATTTATTTATTGTTTTTTTTTGTTTGAATTTACATTAATCCACGACCCACTTTTTGAATTCTGTTGTCGGTTTGGAGTTCTTTGACAACATTGTCTAAAATTCCGTTTATAAAAATACTGCTTTTTGGCGTAGAATATTCTTTTGCTAATTCCAAATATTCGTTTAGTGAAACTTTTACTGGAATCGACGGAAACTTAAGAAATTCACAAATAGCCATTTTCAGGATAATCGTGTCAATTTCGGCAATTCTTTCGCTGTCCCAATTTGGAGTTTTATCCACATATTCTTTGGCCAAAACCGATTCGTTCAGGACTGTTTTTCTAAATAAATCTTTTACAAAATCGCGGTCTTCGTTGTCTTTAAACAATTTTGGAACCCTTAAATTTCCATCTTCAACTTGTTTTATAGCTTTCAACTGTTTGATTATTTCAGTATTTACCACAGGAATATCATCAATCCAAGTTAGTTTATGATCTTCAAGATAGTCGTATAATTTTTCGTTTGGAACAATTACATCCTGAAACAAATTGACAATAAATTCTTTATCCTCTTCGAAAGAGTTGACTGCATTACTCATATATTTTGAATACAATTTGCTTCGCTTAATGTCATTAAGAAGCAGCAGAATATAATCATCATTTAATGCCCAATTGTTGATTTTACGGGTTTCAAGACCAATACTCAACGAATTATTTTCAGCTAGGATTTGAAAAATAGCGTTTTTGACAAACTTTTCATTTGGTTTACGCTCCTGTGAGGTGGCAAGATGCTTTTGACTGGATTTATGCAAAAAATCAGTTTCTTTCTTGCAGATTTCAATTAGTGAAGAAAGCATTATAAGGTATAAATCTTGAATGGCATCAATACTATAAAAAAGGAATTTTTCTTCTTTTTCCAAATCATCTGAACCATTTTGATGCATTGCATAAATGGATTGCATTACCTTAACGCGAATGTGTCTTCTATTTACCACCTTGTAAGAACTTTTATTAATTAGTTGGCAAAAATAAGAATTTCATTTTTTAAAATAGAACTAAACCTGAAAAATATCTAATTTTCATCTTACCTTTGGAATTCTTAAAGAATATAAATCAAAATGAAAGAATTACGATATTTAAACAAATATTTTGTCCAATACAAGTACAGCTTTTTATTAGGAATCATTATTACCATAATTGCGCAAATATTTTCGTTGTTTACACCCAAATTAATAAGCAAATCCTTCACTATAATCGAAGAATTTGCGAAAGACAAATCGGCAACTGCCGCTATCATTCAGCAAGAACTGATTTCGAATATTTTACTGGTAGTTGCTACCACAATAGTGGCCGGTTTCCTTACCTTTTTGATGCGCCAAACACTAATCGTAATGTCACGCCACATCGAATTCGATTTGAAAAATGAAGTTTTTAGACAATACGAAAACTTATCGCAGAATTTCTACAAACAAAACCGAACTGGCGATTTGATGAACCGCATCAGCGAAGATGTGTCTAAAGTTAGAATGTACGTTGGACCAGCTGTAATGTACACCATAAACACCCTTATTCGGTTTGCGATAGTTATTGCATATATGTTTGCAGTTTCGCCAAGACTAACGTTGTACACCTTATTGCCATTGCCAATTTTGTCTTATGCCATATTCAAAATAAGTTCTGAAATCAATAAAAAAAGCAGCATTTTTCAACAGTATTTATCCAAAGTTTCGAGTTTCACCCAAGAAATTTTCTCTGGAATTAGAGTGATAAAAGCCTATTCATTAGAAGAACAACATCAAAAAAATATGATTGAATTGTCTGACGAAAGTAAAAGCAAAAGTTTAAGTTTAGCTAAAACTCAAGCTTTATTTGGGCCATTAATGTTGGCTCTTATTGGCATAAGCAACTTGGTTGTGATTTATTTTGGAGGTTTAATGTATATCAACGGTACCATCAAAAGCATTGGTACGATTGCGGAATTTATCTTGTATGTAAATATGTTAACTTGGCCTGTGGCATCTTTAGGATGGGTTTCATCTATGGTTCAAGAGGCCGAAGCTTCTCAAAAACGCATCAATGAATTCCTTAAAATTGTACCAGAAATTCAAAACAAAAATTCTGAAAAATCAATTATTGAAGGAACTATTTCTTTCGAAAATGTGAGCTACACCTATGAAGATACCAATATAAAAGCATTGCAAAACGTATCTTTTACAATTCACAAAGGCGAAACATTGGCGATTTTAGGAAAAACAGGTTCTGGAAAATCGACTATTATTTCGCTGATTTCTCGATTGTATGATGTCACTGAGGGTCAAATTAAGATTGACCAAAAAGAAATCAGCGAAATCAATCTGTACGATTTGCGAAACAACATAGGAATTGTGTCTCAAGATGCTTTCTTATTCTCAGATACAATCAAAAACAACATCAAATTTGGCAAAGAAAATGCAACGGACGAAGAAGTGGAAGCTGCTGCAAAAAGTGCCGTCGTACACGACAATATAGTGGGCTTCAATAAAGAATATGAAACCATTCTTGGTGAAAGAGGAATCACACTTTCAGGTGGACAAAAACAAAGGGTTTCTATAGCTAGAGCCATAATCAAAAATCCAAAAATTTTATTATTCGATGATTGCTTATCCGCGGTTGATACCGAAACAGAAGAAGCCATTTTGAACAATCTGCAGAAAATTTGCGAGGACAAAACCACTATAATAGTAAGCCATAGAGTCTCCTCTGCAAAAAATGCGGACCGGATTATTATCCTTTACGAAGGTCGAATCATTGAGCAAGGTTCTCATAATCAATTAATAACTCAAGAAGGTTATTATGCAGCTCTATATTTGAAACAACTTTCTGAAAAAGAATTACAATAATTGTTGTGTATTACAACTATTTTTTGGATTTTTGATTACTGCCTAGCAACAATAAATTGACAGAAGGATTATGAGAGAAAATGATATGTTAGAAAAAGAAGAGATATTTTCTAAAGTTTTAAGAGCTGGAAGAAGAACTTATTTCTTTGATGTGAGAGCTACAAAAGCCGATGATTATTATATTACAATTACCGAAAGCAAGAAATTTACTGAAGCCGATGGTTCCTTTCACTTCAAAAAACATAAAATATATTTATACAAAGAAGATTTTGCTGCTTTCGCCGAAATTTTAGAAGAAATGACCTCATATGTTTTGAACCACAAAGGCGAAGAAGTAATCTCGGAAAGACACCAAAAAGATTTCAAAAAAGAATATGATTCAGACAAACTGGAAGAAGATAGTATTCCTTCGGCTTCTAGTTTTACTAATATCGAATTTGATGATATTTAAGTTGTAATACAAAAACCAAAAAATAACTAACCAAAACTAAAATAGTTTGGAAGTCGAAAGATTTTCAGACTATTTTTTGTAAAAAATTGCTTCATTAAAAAAGAAAGAAGCTGTCTCAAAGCCCGAGAAGCTTCGTTAAAAATGATATTTTACAGGTTTCTATAGTTTTTCAAAATAAGCATAATATTCTTGTCGATTCGATCATTATTAGCAGAAACATCAGCTTTTACTATTTTTTTACCTAAGATTTTTTCTTAGATGTCAATGTGTTTTTCAGAAACTATTTGAATATATTCTTCATCGTAAAAAAGCATCCTTATTTACGCATAATGGTGATAATTTTATTATTAAAATAGATGAGATTCGTATCAATTATAAAATGATTCTCAATTTTTTAAGATTTTGAGATTCTGTTTATTAATTCAAAATCTAAAGGTTCTGTTTTATTTGATAGATTGCTATCCGTAATTAAATTATCTTGAGCTATGAGTTCATTGGCTGTTTTTTCAGCTTTAGATTTTGGCAAAGGTTCCACCACTTCATTATTTACCGTAATCGAATTTATAAAATCAAAATCCAAAGCTTGAGTTTCATTCGAAAGGCTATTTTCGGTAATGGCATTATCTTCGGCAATTAGTTGGTCAGCAGTTTTATTGATTTTATTTGCAGTAATAACTCCGATTGATTCTTCTTCTCCAATTGTCATATTCATTTTTGTTTTTGGAAAATTTCTTAAAAAAAGAGTTTTTGATTTAAATGTTGCTGCGTTGTTTGCTGTTGAAAGCATTTTTGAATTTGAAAATTCTGATTTGTAATTTTTGGAAACTATATTTTCTTTTCTTAATTCTTTTGAAGTTTCCACGTTCTTTTTAGCAACAAATGATGTGTTTGCACTACTTGCTACTAAAACTATAGCTATTCCTGAGCAAATGATTAAATTTTTCATATTGTTAATTTTTAATGTTGATAATTTTTATTTTTTTAAAATTAGACACCACTTAAAATAAGTGATGTCTAATAATTGGGTTTAAACTTGTTTTAAATATTGAACTGCATCAAACGCATTGGATAACTCCGCATATTTTAAAGCTGTAAAACCTTTTGCATCTTTTTCAGTAATTTTTGCACCTTTTGAAACTAAAAATTTCAAGATTTCTACCTTATTATAGCGAGCTGCAAACATTAGCGGGGTCATTCCATTTGACTTTGCATTGACATCAGCTCCATATTCAATTATTTTTTTAACAGATTCCACATCCCCTTTACTAATGGCAATACAAAGAGGTGAAACATCTTCAGAAACCGACACTGTAATTTTGTCATTTGATAAAGAATTGAAATTTGAAGCCACTGAAACATTTGTAAATGCCACTAAAGCTACTCCCAGATAAACGATTGTTTTTTTCATAATAATTTTTTTTTGATTAATTGTTGATTTTTTGATTGTTTTTTTCGAAATATTAAAATCATATAATAATATCCTATGCAAATATATATCTAAAAGACAGTATCTTGTTTCGCATAGTACTACTATTTAACAATAATTTAACGTTTTATCGAACTAAAATACGGCAACAATAAAATACAATGCACTGTATTTATAATCGCAAAATCCAAATTTCCCATATTCAAAAACAAAATTTCCTTTTTTTTGAGCAAAAACAGAAAAGGTCGGCGCACAATTAGCCGACCTTTAACCACAGTTTAAAGCATATTTAAACGCCCTTTAAATCGGTACCACTCTCCAACATCAACAAATCAGGTTTAAACATATCCTTTCCGTCCGTGTTAGGCTCAAACGTACTGTATTCCTTTTGCTGTGGGTTCTTGATTATAACACCAGAGTGTATGTCACGGATAGCCTTTTCTAACAGCCTTAAACCCATTGGCTGTAATTCGTGTTCCCACAATAGTTTTGCCGCCTTACGTGGCTCCATTCCGTATATTTTCGGATCAATGAAACATATATCCTGGTACGCTATATCGCCCCGATCAATCCCTGAATTTAACCAGAACACAGTGCCGCCTGTAATAGCGTCACGCATACGAACCGCCCACTCAATGGAAGATCGGCCACGATGCCGTGGCAATAAACTTGGGCGATAGCCTATCCAACCAATATTAGCCTTATATCTTGTGCGTGTGCCAATATAATCAAACGAATGCGCAGTTATACCCAAATCAACATTATCGGGCAACGTTTCCGCTTTTAGCGTGCCACCGGGCACAACTGGAATGTTAAACAGTTGCGCCATTTTCATCATGTGCCTATCGCCTAGTGGAGTGCAAACGCCCACAATTTCAACAAACTCCAAACTATTGCACAACCGAAATACTTCTTGGCCAAAATACTTTGTGCCACTTATAAAAACTCTTAATTTTTTCATTTTCCTAAATATTTAAAACTTTGAACCGCCCTGAAGTGGCCGCCATAGCCACACCCGGTTATAGTGCCTTTTTTACTAGTTTTAGTAATACTGGCGTTACTCCGTGACTTATTCGCCCCGTAAAGAATAGCATTAGTTTGTTTCCAAACGTCAGCATTTCGCAAATAACCGCACAATTGTGGGTGCGAAGTATGAAAGAACGTGTGATACTTTCTTTGACATCGGCCGTTACCTTCGAGGTGATATTGCATAACCTCGTTTAAAAATGCTGTTCCAACTCCCGCGCCTTGCCACTCTGGCATAACAACCAAGCGAGTAGCTCGGTAAGCGTTGGCTGTAAACATTGGGCAAACTGCAACGTGCGCCACAAGCTCGCCATCGACAACGCCAACGAAATACTCCGCTGCCGGTGGATGTGGAAGATCTAAATAATAATGTTCTTTAAACAGCTTCCAGTAAGTTCCGTTGACCTTCCAAACTTCAAGCTTGATAGTTGGCCGTTTCCCGATATCGCTTTTTTTTTTAATACTTTGGTATTTACATCATATACCCAGTCCGGTTGCAACCACTCAATAATATCATAGTGGCACGATAATAAAACCACTTTTTTTCCTTTATTCCTTCGCCAGTTCTTGGCGAAAGCCAAAGCTCCAATTTTGGCAATCTGTCTATCTACCACGCTTGTGAATTCGTCAATAACAGCCTCCTTTGGTGCCTCGGTAACTAGCCGAGCTAATCCCGCTCTAAACTGCTGGCCATTCGACAATGCGTTAAATGGTCGCAACCAACTAGGAACATCGCCCAAACCGACAGCCGCCAATGCTCCGGTAGCCGTGTTGAAATCGCCATCCGGCAAAATGCAGTCAATAATAGGCTTGGAGTAATCCCAACCCGCATATAAATCGTGGATTTTGTTCTCCCTAAAAAACTGTTTACCAATGGAAGTTTTACCGGAACCGGACGCACCCACAATTAAACCAATACCCCAATCCAAATCATCAATATCAATGTTGGCCTCAGTCTTGAAGCTTGAGCCGTCCTCGGCATTAAACAATGATTTTACTCTTTGCGCACGATAACTTTCAAAGTTTCGTGTGCTGTTTTCTACTACTATCCTCAAGTTGTTACTACTTTTAATTTTTTACCCTGTTTTTGGAGTTCCTCAAAAACTTTCTTTTGTTCCTCTTCGTTTTCACAAATAACAATAACACCGTACTGCTGTTTGTATAAAAATTCTTTTGCCATATCTATAAATTTAAGTTACATTTGTTGCTCTCACATCCTTAAAAAACCAAAAACATCCAAGACCATCAGAAGACTAATAATTTAGTCCTCCGACGACCTTGGATGTGTCAGTTTAAAAAGGGATGTGAGAGTTTTTTTTTAAATGTTGGAGGACTATTTTTTTACTTCCCGTCCTTACTGGGGAGATCTACAATTATTATAATTGAATAATTGTTGGATTGTTAATTTCGGTTTCTAGCAATAGGCAATTAATACCTAAAGCTTCTAATCCTGTTTTGGCAGCTACTAAGTCTGATGTTACTAAGAAATCACTAGCTATATACGTTATTCCTGTTTCTGAAAAATGGCTCAAACTATATACTTCTGAGTTTTGCCATTGTATTAAATATTTCATGTTTTTATTTTTAGTTAGTTGTCCAAACGTGTCCGTATTGATTTACCATTACCCAAATTTTCTCTTTCGGTGTTGCTGGTGTTCCGTTGCTACTACCTAGTACAAAACCACTAGGTTGTTGGTAAATTCCTGACGGAGCGAACGTACCATCACTTGTTAGTGTTAATTGCGATATGTTGTGTGTCATTCCTCTAAATTGTAGGGTATTAATCCCCGATATAGCGGCATTTGATACAATAAAACTATACCAGTTATCTACCCACGCATCAACATTTATTTGAGTTTTCAAAGATCCTTTCCGATCGACATTTTTTAATAGCGTAAATCCATTCAGATAAGCAGGTAAAACATTACTTAAGTTTGGTGTAGAAATTAGCTGTAAACTCTTTAAGTTGACTAAATTTGCAATATTACCCCAACTTGTTAAAAAACTATTATACCCTACAAATAGATTCTCAATTGAAGGAATAGAATTAATTTCACTTGGAATTACAGTATGATTTGTTGCTATTAATTCTAGTTTTTTCAAAATTGTTAAAAGATTGAAATTACTAGGTAATGTAGTAATTGGAGTTTGTTCTATTTTCAAATAATCTAAAGTAGTAGCTAATCGATAAATTTGGTCGAATTTTGTTGTAGCAAACCCCCCTGACATACCAGGACTACCAATTGCTAATGTTTTCAAAGGCATTTGAAATAGTTTATCAGGCACCGATGTATAATACGGTGATGTGTTGTGAAATGAACTATTAATAATTACTTCGTTTATTTGTGATGTTAAAATACTACCTTCTAAATTTAATCCCACAACAATGGTAAGTTGAGGAATTGAGAAAAATTTTAAAGCAGGGTATTTAGTAATTTCAAATAAAAAATCTCCAATTTCTAGTTTTAAAGAACTGATGTTGAAATAAATTAATTTTTGTCTATCAAAATTTATACTTACTACCCTTGACAATAAAGTATTGTCCGGATAATTGTAGGTGTTGATATTTGTTGAAGTTGTGTTACCTCCTTTTTTTCTGAAAATTATTTCATATACTCCTGTTGAAACAAAGTAGGATTGATACTCAATAATTACTCCATTGCCATAATTGATAGTTATTTTCTCGGCTGTGGAAAATCTCAATTGAATTATTGCGTTATTATTTTCATCTCTGATTTCAGGAAAAGAAATTCCCGAAAACTTAAAGAAAAAAGTTTCGCCACTATTCAGTATGTTATTACCAAACTTTATTATTCTATTTCCAAAACCTAAGTAAGCCATTTTAAGAAAGTGTTATTCGTGAGGATTGATTATCGGCAGTCGCATAGTACAATATACCTAAGTTTTTATACCATTGCCCTTGATTAAAAACTTTTCCATTAGCAGGTATTAAAGTGGCCGTAAAGTTGTTTCCACTGTTATAAGTTGCTCCTGTTATAGCGGTAATAACGTCAGAATCAGTAACGAATCCTTCTTGTATAAAATAGGGCGCCGATACATCGCCTGCGCTATTTACTTGCATCATTCTAACACCTATACCTATTAAATTACCGAATGTAAGAGGTTGACTTAATCTCCAAGTAAACCAATTAGCAATACGCAATGCAGTTGTAGGTTTTGTGTTTTCTGCGCCTGCTTGCATTTCTACGTCCGAAGCCTCAGGAACACTTACAAGATCCTTGTTTGCATCAACCCTTAAAAACTGACTTGCTGTTGTAGTTGAGTATCGAGGCGCAGCGCTAAACGTTTGTTTTGCTGCCCAAGTTTGCGCCTGTGTTTTAATCCACGCAAACCACATTGCAATACGCAATGCAGTTGTAGGTTTTGTATTTTCTGCACCTGTTTGCATTTCTGTGTCCGAAGCCTCAGGAACACTTACAAGATCCTTGTTTGCATCAACCCTTAAAAACTGACTTGCTGTTGTAGTTGAGTATCGAGGCGCAGCGCTAAACGTTTGCTTTGCTACCCAAGTTTGCGCCTGTGTTTTAATCCACGCAAACCACGTTGCAATTTTCAATGAAGTTAAATATTTTACATCATCCGTTCCTGTTTGCATTTCAGAATCAGATGGAACTTTTAGAGATTTTAAAACCAAATCGCTATCAGCAATACCATCTTTGTACCAATATTCTCCATCTGGTAATTGCACAATTAATCTAATGTGTCTTCTTGCAGGAAGAATGGTTGCATTTGCAACAGCAACAGAAGGATAAAGAGTATTGTCTATTTGTAAAGACCTTTCTTCGCTTGGTTTAGGTGCGTCAATTTTTATGTTATCATTTAAAGGTATTGCCATTGTTTATGAGTTTTTTAATTGCATTAGAGATCCTTGTGATGTTGCATAATTGCTAATGTATATTTTATAGCTTTGATTAGTCCATAAGCCATTGGGACTATTGACAATTACAGTTGCGAAAGCTCCAAATAAATCACTTGCCGAACCAATACTAGCATTATTGATAGCATCGACATACCATTTAGTTTTTGATGCGCTCGATGCGGGAATTGCAAACCATAGGTATTCTGAATTAGAATTAAAATTTACAGCTATATCACCACCACTGCTTGCAACTACTTTTGTTCCAGTATTGATCAATGCCTGATTGGCTATCGGAGCTCCCGAAGATTTTCCAAAGAAATAAGGCAAAATCCCTTGAATCGTAGCGGCTGATACGTTCGAACTTCCCGCAGCCAATGCAGTATTAAAATCATTACCCATACTGTCTTTTGGTTGAACACCTACGTCATAATTTACTTGCGCTGTAAAATTATTTGCACCTACAGCAACTACGTAGCTAGCAATGGTGTTGTTTAAATTTAATGATGTACTTGCTGTTACAGTGTTTATACCTATTCCTGTAAATAAATGTTGCATCGGTAATCCTGATCTAAAATCACTCAAAGCAGCATATTGTGGCGATATGCTACCCCTGCTGAATGTTGCACTTAAAATTAAATTGGCCAATGTTTCTCCAACTTCTTGTGTCAATCCTTTATTTAGTGTTAAATTACCAAGAGATGGATTTACCAAATTTGGGAACAACGTTTCGCGAAATATGTCATTAAATGCTTGCTGTGGTGTTTTACCAACCAAAGGAATAGTTTGCCCGTTACTGTATTTTCCAGCGGTTTTACCGTTGGATAGAGATACCACAATGTCGGACGAGAACTTTAATTTAGCATCAAACAAATCAACATGAGCATTGTTATCCGTCAGGTGATTCGCCAATGCCTCCGCATCCGCTTTCTCATTCAATATATTTTCAACATCATCAATGGCCGTGATAGGTATCTTTTCATCCTTGTGCCAATACGAATCCATCCAAGCCCAAAATTGTTCCTGCAACGGTTTTAAACCAGTTCTAAACCAGTTTTTAAGTGTGTTTTTATCTGCCATAATTATACTCCTATATATTGAATGTAATGAACTACTCGGTATGGGTTCAACATTGAAAATTCTTGACCACCACCTTGTTTGTCTGTTGTATGCGATCTTGTGCCTGCAAATGATGCTGGATGATTTTCATCACCGCCACTACCACCGCCAGTATTTCTTCTTGAATTACCTATAGCGTGGTCATGTTGTGGCATTTCGTCAACAGAAAGTGTTTTGCTTTTCGAACCACCAACTTTTCCAACCACATCAAAATCGGTATCGTCCGCGTCAAACCCAACTGGAAACTTACCAGCCAAATAGGTATATTCCTCCCAACCCTCTGGTATTTCATTAGCAGGTCGAGCCCATAGAGCAATCAAGCCAATAGGAATGTTACCCACTAGCGGTCGGTCTTCCAAAGCCTCAATTCTCTCAATGAGACCACTAATTAGTTTGGTCTCAACTGGCTTTTTAAAATCAACCCAATTAAAAGCACCAACGCCAGTTCCAAATGTCACGTATCGCGTTTTGATGACCGGGTTCGAGTTCCCGTTTTGGAAAGCTAAATTCTCGACATCTTCCTTGATTATAACTTTCGTTTGAGCCGAACCACCACGAAATTCAAACACTTCACCGTTGATATAAACAAAACCGTTACCAACTGTTGAACCAGCAGTAACGCATCCGTCCAGAATGGTAAGATTTCCGGCCAAGCCGCCAAAAGCGTTAAAAACAGCGTGCGCCTTTTGGATTTCGTCCAAAATTCTGGTTGTCAGCGGGAAGCCGCCTACTTGATTTACTTCTAATTTATTCATATTGATATGATTTGATATTGTTTTCCAGCTAGATTGTAAAATTCAATCAAAGCCACTATTTCGGGTAATTTGGTGTTCATTATCTCCCTTGGTACCAGGACCAAATAATCTACTGTTGAGCCTGCATAATTAAAGTCCTGTTCCAACCACATCGTGCCTAAATACACATCCAAATTTTCGGCTTGTGTATAAATATAATCCTGCTGTAAACTCAAAGTATCGTCAAATGTGATTCTCCTCAAAATGGGGTCAAATTTATCATTCAAAGCACCTCTAAAATAACAGCGTTGGCAGTTGTAGGACAGCCTTTTCAAATTCTCATCCCGCATTTTCGACCATCGATACTGCAAGCTCGCAATTGGCGAAATCAAAGCTTTGAGATAACCAAACAGTACTGGCTTCCTTAAAAAAGTGGGAAGCAGTAAAAGAATGAGCTTGTCAAAATCTACTTTATACCACATACGTTATGTTGTTAAAATCAGGAATCGAGAAATACCCACTTTCCGGAATTGTTTTTACGGTAATCGGAACGGCCGCATTATAAACTCCTGTATTAATATTAATCGACTGGGATTCGGCGTTAACAAGATTTGGAATAACGACGCCTTCCACCAGTTGCAATTTGTCAATAAGATGGGCTAAAACCAATTCGCCATTAAATGGCAACTCTTTCATATACTCGTTTATGGCATCTTGAACGGGATAATTACCGCTTAAAATGCTCATTCCATTAGCATCCAAAACCAGTGGATCACGAAAGATTTGAATGTTTAGCAATAGAATATCCGGCAAATGATTTACGACTAGGTATTTCACGCCCATATCTATAAACTCTTTTGCATATCCGTCAAAGGCCGTTTTTTCGGCACTCGAAAGTGGTGCCAAATTTCCTGCAACTTCTTTGGCAATCTTTAAATAAACCTGACCGCCTCCGGGTGTGGCAGCCGCATATTTCACGATCTTAGAATCTTCGACTTGAGCCTCCGTAAACCCAGTGTTATCGTATTTATCGGTATCAGCTATCAACGGGAATCCATATTGGAACTTTTTCGCCTGTGTCACATACCACGATGGACGGTGCGTTTTATCATTTTGAATTACTTCATTAACTTCTTTAGCGTGGGTGTCAAATAAATTTTCCAATACCCAAATAGAAAAGGCAACCACAAAAACTATAAGCCGCCAAATAGATACCTTACTGGTCGAAGTCAATCCTACAAGATTTTCATTAGCTGCTATGCTGTCAAATATTTCGGTCTGTATTGCTGTTATTGTTCTTGCCATTATCGTACTATAAATGTTGAGCCTATTGCCATTGATCCTATTCCTAAATCGGGCAGTAAGTCTTCGATTGTATTATTAAATCCTGTCGCCACCATTTGGTTTTTACCTTTAAAATAATTCGCCACATCGTTATTTCTAAATTCAGAAACTGGCGTTAGTAATTCTTGTCCTGGTACCAGCTCATCAGTTATTGAAAGTGTATTTTTCAAAGCCCATTCAAAAGCAGCAATAACACTTCCGCTTTCCTGCACAGCTATATCAAATACTGTTTGGTTCTCAATTACGTATATCATTACGGGTGTTCTTTTTTGTATTTTTGAAACTCCTTAACCTTATCATCGTACATTTTTTTATACAATGCCGCTTGTTTTTTGTGGTACTCAATTTCTTGTAACAAAAGCGATTCTTTTTGGGCAAATAACTTCTCAACATTATGTGCCATTTCCTGAACGTGTTTGTACTTTTCCTCATATCTTGATGGTAAATCGTCTAGAGCTTCTTTATATAAATCAACTACTTTCGAACCATTATCAATGTCAATAGTTTCTGCACTCTTTTGGGCGGTTGCGTTTTCAACTCTTAGTTTTTCAACCTCTTGTTTGTATTTGCTTTTGGCAAAAATAAAAGTGAAGTAACCCGTTCCGCCAACCATTGTTACTAATGCACTAAGCACAACTATCCATTGATCCATAACTATATTTTCTTTAAAGTAATTAACTCCTTGATTTCATTGTAATTTTTATTGTCACGTTTCAAATGAATTCGAACTCTATCCTCAAACTCTTGCGGATTTTCTTTAGCATTTACGAGCTGTATTAAATTTGGTGCTAGAACTGGATCACTTTTCAGGTCACCTGAGTTCAGTCTTAAAATTATTCCAACCTCCTGAAGCACGCTCTCGTCAATTACAAAATCGCCATCAATAATGATAATATCATCGTTAGCATCGAGTATTATGTCAGTTTCATAGTTCATTATCCGTGTTTTATTTTTTCGTTTTCAATATTCGATAGATCCGCAGTTTCTAAACTTACAAATGTACTCGACAACCCTTTTAATGTGGCTCCACCGTCATTTGGGACCGGTATCCAATTTTGAAAAACCGTTTTCAATGCTTCCAATACTGCAGTATTTTTATCAACCTGTTTTTTTAATTCCGTGGCGTTTACAATTCCTCCAAAAGTTTCGCCGTTAATGGTCATTTTACCATCCTTTAAAAGCAGTTTAAACCCAGTTGCATCAGCTATTTCAATTTCATCAACCGACTCGCATTCTATTAAAAAAGCGTCAGCGGCATTGTTGTTGATAATTCCAATAATACACTTTGAGTCTATTGTTGGATTTCGGTTAATGGAACCTATTCCTAAATTCACTTCAAAAAAATCACAGCCGTCAATAACTCCCGTGGCCGTCATTGTTTTATTATCCCAATCAACTTCCTTGACAATGCACCAGTGCGTTTGAACGTCAATCAACTTTTTAGTTTTTGAAGTCAAAAGCTTTCCAAATTCTATTATGTTGGATCCTGGTTTCAATTTGTTTTTTCTCCTAATTTTATAACCTGACGAATACCGTCACGATTGAATGTTTTTGTAACTCCTTCGATATAATAAAGTCCGTTCCGGTCTTCATATAAAGTACTGGTTAGGTTGGCTTTTTGTCCGTGTTTTACCGATGGAATTCCAAAGGCGGTAAACGAACCATCAAACCGGTCTTGTTTGTATTTTTCATAGTCGAGCTTCACTAGAACCTCCAACTCTTGCCTTGATTTATTATAGTGAGTCAATTGTCTCGGTTGCCCGGCTTTATCGCCAAACTCAACTTCTATTTTTGTCCCGTTGCTTAAAGTGGAAACTCCTTTTATCAAAAGGAATAAATCATCTTTACGCACATAATTCAAAGAACTGCTAACACAATTACGCTCCAAATGAAAATTGACTTTCTCGACTTCGCTATCATCTGAATAGTATTTTCCGCAAACTAAAACTTGCGTATCACCAACAGTTTTAAAATAGGTGTTCAACTTCCAAGGCTCTTGCTGTAATTTATCCAAAACCTCGGCAACCGTGGTTTTAGGAAAACGAACACTACCAATTTGCACACCTTCCAAAGCATCAATGGTGTATCCTGGTGCGATCTGCGTGAGTAAATCTTTTAAGCCAATATTCGGGTGGCTAAAGTTTACCGGGAGTTGCTTCATTTTCCACATTTCATCCTGCAGTTTAATCCGTATTGGAATATCAGCCGCAACTTCGGTAATGTATCCACGAAACTCTTCTTTATTGGTTCCGTTGTATCCAAAAGCAATGGTTACAAAATCTCCTCTTCTGAAAACATCTTTAATTTTTCGCCTATCAAAAAACTTTAATTTTCTCGGCAATACTATTTCGGCAGTTGCGGTCAAAAGTGTCCACGAGCTTTCAATAATTATCTCGGTTATTTGCGTTAAAACTATTTCGCTTCGACGGTCATTTTTGGCAAATACGATTTGGCAGTTCATTGCTAAAGTCATAGTCTTACATATTAGTTGCGTCAGGTAAAAAATCTTCCAGTACATCGTCACTAATAAATGTCATAGAAAAAGGAATAATTCCCGGCGAACCTTGGACACTTTCCTCTTTATAATCTTCAATTACAACGGCCTCTATTTTTTTTGTAGCAAACAACTTTCCTTGTACTTGAATAGAGCTTGCCAACTCCTCCCATTCTTTTAAATTTCGCAGTTGATCTCTTGCACTACTTTCAGGAGTATCAATGGCTAATCCTTTCACATCGATAACCCAGTCGTCAAAACCAAATATTTCTTTAACTGTTCCATTATGTCCTAATAGATTTGTCTTGGTAATATTTTTTGACCTACGAAAAGAGAATAAAGTCGCAGGAGGTAAAATAAAATCTTTGAATTGTATATCAACTAAATTGCCTTTACCATCATAAATTTTATACATTCCCGCCTTGAATTTCAAAAGCCCTATTATTGGAGTTCCCATCCAACTGGTGGCTTCTTTTCCATAATAGTCTTGTATCAATTCAATCCCTTTATAATCAAAATTATTCGGGTTTTGCTTTTGAAATGGTTCCGTAATAAAAATGGGAGAGCTAATGCCGAAAGCGGCACCAAACAATTGCGATAAATTATATCTTGCGTCCATTATCCCATACTTATTACACTGTCACGAAGACGGTCATTAATCAATCCTACCACTTTATCCGCTACTTTTCGAATATCTAAATCACCACTAATTCCAAAGTGATTTGTAATATTCAAAGTCATTGTGATAGATTTTCCAACTGCGTTGTCACCAGAACCGGTTGTGGTTCCTTCGCCTTTGGCTTTTTTCTTTTTTCCTTCAGGATCATTCAATCCGGCAAGATTCAACCCTTTAGTGTCAAGTTCGGCGACCGTGGCTTTCTTGCCTAGTTTTACAGCACTTTCACCTTTTGCCTCCTCCGCTTTTTTCTTTGCGGTGTATTCATCACTTGCCTTTTGTCCTGAGGCGAGTGCTTTTGGAACACCTCCCTTTATATTATTATAAGCATTTCTTGCTGCTGTAACTCCTGTCAAATCGGATGCGGCTTGTTTCCCCGTTTTCCAAGCCTCAGACCATTCGCCTTTAAAAAAGTGGTGTAGTGCTTTTCCAACTCCTGAAAGCCCGGAAAGTAAACCTTTAAATCGGTCAACCACATACGTTTTTATGGTATTACCAAATAACTTGAGCATTTCCCAACCTTTGAAAAGAACGTTTCTAAAACCTTCGAATTTGTTCCAACACAAGGCAACAACTCCCGCAAGGGCAACAACTCCAACAGCAACCCAAACTAATGGATTGGCAGCCATAGCCGCATTCCAAGCCCATTGCGCCGCTGTGGCAACGCCTGTGGCTCCTGTCATAATCACCGTTTTAGCAGTGGTCAGCATCGAGGCGTTGGAGGCAAGACCTAACATTGTTTTTACACCACCCATTGCTTCCTTAACTCCTCGTGAGGCAATGGTCATATTAGCCATGACACTAATTCCATTCGCTCCCGCAGATACGTAAGGTTCCATTGCTGTGGTGTATTCTCCAATGGCTATTTTAGCATCATTAAAAACAGCGTTCATTCTGCTTTTCTTTTCAGCAGAGGTGTCCATCATTATACCCGCTTGCTCTTCAGCTGCGTTTGTACCTTCGATTTTCTTTTGGAGTGCGTCCTGGGCGTCAACACTGTTTAGCATAATGCTTGCGGCTGCAGCATTTTCAGTACCAAACATTTGAGCCATTATAGTGGCATCGCCTTGCGCTTTTTTAAGTTCGCGTAATCTTGTAGTTAATGGAAGTGACGTGTTGGAAACGATATCCATATTCACGCCAAGGGCTTTTAGTTTTCCTGCAGCTTCTTTTGGCAAAACATCCTCACCGGCCATTTTACCCAATACGTTTCGTAAAGCAATACCGGCTTCGGCTCCTTCTTTTCCTCCCGCGGCCAATGATTGTAAAACAGCATTGGTCTCCACAAAGGAAACATTAGATTGTTTGGCTTGGACTCCGGCAACTTTCAAAGCTCCGGCAATGGATGGAACCTCGGCGGCTCCCTCTTTTGCACCGGCGGCCATTACGTTCATCATTCGAGCCATTTCCTCTTGTGCTGCAATTGGATCTGATAAATCAACTCCATACTGTAACATGGCAGTGGTCAAGGCATCGACAGAACCTACAGCATCATTACCCATTGTTTTAGAAAGGGTGCGAACATTGTGTTCCATCTTTTCTAAAGCTTCAGGTGATTTTGCAATATCAGGACCTAGTCGTGAAAGTATAGTTTTGTAAGTGTTTAAACTATCCGTTGCTTCGCCTCCAAATTGCTCCGCACTTGCTCTGGCTTTTTTACCCAAATCTTCCAAGCCGTCACCAGTAACTCCGGTAATAGATTCTACCTCGGCAAGACCGCTCTCGAACGACACGAATTTTCCGTTAAAATCTTCCAGTCCTCGTTTGATCTGTTGAGCCGATTGGTCAACAGCCATTAAGTCAATAGCACTAAATTTATTCAGGCTTTTGCCAACCTCATTAAATCGTTTTTCAGTTGTGTCAATGACCTTGTTAACACCAGAAATACCACTCGTGAGGCTATCTTTAAATCGTAACTCCCAAGTGGTATTTGCTGTTGTCATTTATTCTGTTCTAGGCATAAAATGGGCGACTGCCAATTTTATTGTTATTTCTAAATCTTGATTCTTTTGGTTCGAAACATAGAGGTACTCATTATACAATGCCGACCACTCTTTATCGCTTAATTGCTCAATTTTGACATTGGGATAATGATAGCGGAGTATGGCGTTAATTTTGAGTATGAATTGCTCATCATCCTCTTTGTCTTTGGGGTCGAGTCGTGACCCCTCTAAAAATTTTTGATTTCAGAGGTTATACTTTTACCGATCAATTGAATTCTTGCCAAAAGTTCTGAGAACATTACACCGTCCTGCTCTATCACTTCCATATCGCCTTCCAGTACGCAGCCCATTGTTAATTTGTGCTGTCCCTTCAGGTCGTTTTTTTGCATCGCTTCGGCGGAGGCTTGTACAATGGCTCGAGTGGGGCGTTTTACTAAATAGCAATATTCCGTACCTTCGTCATCTTTAATAATGACTTCTTTCAGGTTTCTTTTGCCTCCTACTTTTGCTTCGTGTTCAGCAACCTGAACGTCTGTGTATGGTTTTATAACTGCCATAAGTACTAGATTACATTCCACTCGATGTGGCTAATTAACAATTCGTACTTTGTTGTGATAGTCATATCGTTTTGCTTCACTTCGACACCGTCACCCATAAACTCCGCATTACGGATTCTATCTTTCAGAATAACACCGTTTTCAGTTTCGTACTGGACAATCATATCAAATGGAGCAATATCACGAATAGATTTCCCCGGAGGCAATGAAAGTTTTAAAGCGTCCACTTCCTCTTTCATTAAAGTGATAGAAGCTTTTGGTTCATAGTTTCCGCGTCCACGTCCTATTGGAAATTTACCGGCACCATAAACGTTTTCTTTCTTTTCTTTGTCGTCATACGCTAGTTCCGTGATGCCTTCTACATCACGTCCAAGTATATTTGCAGTTACGGTATTCCATCCCTGCAGTGTTCCAAATTTGTTTACTATTGTACCCATCTTAATTGATTGAATTTGTTAAACCTAATGCCACTTCAAACTCGTGAACAATACCATCGGCAACCACTGAAGCTTTCACTTTTACAGGTTGAGTTCCGTTAACCACTTGCGTAGGATCTATAAATACTTCAAATCCACTTATCTCGTCATCAGACACCATTTGCTCTAAAGCTTTGTTGCCAATTCCTACCCAACGGGTTACAGTTGTGTTTTTGATAAATCCGGTAGATGGGTCTTTTTTCACGACTCCTTTAACCTCTGGCAGTAATGCCACTCTCAAAGCTCTTGCTGCTTTATTCCAAACTCGGTTGTTTTCGATAAAACAATAGTCCGAAGCTTGCGTAATAGCTGTTTTGGAGTTAGTAAAGAATACACCAGGATAACCTTCGTAAGAAGCCGCGAAGATGTAACCGTTCGCCTCCAAAGTTGTTAATTGTGCTTTAGTCAATGATTTAATGGTAGTGCCATCGGTTAACTTTGGTTCCAACCACAATCCTAAATTTTTATCCGTCAATGGATAGTCTGCCGTTCCTCTTTTGGCCAATGGCTTGTTTTGGATATTGACAGAGCCTACATTTTCGTTTACTTTACGAGCCGCAATCATTCCCAAAAATGCTCCTGCAGCTGCAAAAGTTGATGTTCCTGATCCAACCACTAAAATTGAAATTTGCGGAGCCGATAGGGTTGTTAAATCCAATGCATCTGCAAACGCGAATCCGTTCCAACCAAGAATACCAAAATCAATAAGACGGTTTTCAGAAGCTAAAACATCAATTACATTCGCTTGATAATCGGCAGCGGTTACTTCTTGAGTAATGATACCAAAATCATCAACAACAGAAAATCCTTTGATAGCAGGGTTTTCTTTAAGGAAAGAAACAACATTTGCGGCCGTTTTTACATTGTACAAGTACAAAGTACCTTCTGGAGCCAATCTGAAAAATTCAGAAATATGCTCATAAAAAGGAGTTGCACCGTTAGAACTGGCACTGGCTGTAAGTCCTAAACCTTCTGCTTGAGAAAGTGAGGTTAAAACCAAACCTTTCCCGGAGTTCGCAATTACCAAGTCAAGCGGTGCATTACCGGTCGCTTTAATAATTAAGGCAAGGTGGCTGTCTAAACTTGGACTTTTACGTCCTAAACCGCCTTGTAATTTTTCTATTTTAACACCTGATAACTCTCCCATTATTTATCGGATTGAGTGGTTTGACGGTTTTCTGGGTTCTTTCCATCTTTGCCAAGTGTGGCATTTGGAGTTACAGTCTCGGCAGTCACTTTAATGTTTTTTACATCTTTTGAAACTGTGGTTTTTTTAGTAGCTGCTTTTGGAGTAGCTGCTTTTTTAGCTTCAACTACTGGAGTAACTATCTTTTTAGTATCGACTTTTGGAGCCTCTACTTTTACTTCCCGATCAATTGGGAAAATTTTTAAATCTCCTTTGTCCAGTTCAGCGTAGTTTTCTGAAAAGAAAATGTTTCCGTCTTCTCTTGCATACACTTTATCCTGGGCAGGATGTTGCTCAAACACTTCCAGTGCTTTTGCCTCTAATTCTTTTTTTGAGTATGTTTTCATAAATTGAAATTTTAAATCGTTTTTAAACCCACCAAATACAGTTCTTATACCTCCAAATCAAATAAACAAGTCCTCCAACCGGAATGAACCATAAAAGCCAGTAATACGTAATAGTTTTATCAGTTGCCTTTCCCTTTTTAGACTCGGCTACTTTTGCAACCGTTGCACTGGATTTAGTTCCTTTGTCAACAACCTTTTTAGCCGTTGAAGCTTCGGATTGTAGCGTTTCTTTTTTATTGGATTTTGAGCTTGTTTTTTCCTCTGTTCGAGAGGCGTTGTTTAGCTCTTTTTTAGTGCCGTTTTCGTCAGTATAGGAACTTGGCTTCGTAGGGTCTACTGGTGTGTAAGTCGTTTTAATTGTCGTGGTTTCATCCGTGGATACAACCTCGCTACTAACTTTTACACCTGTGCTATCCTGAGTTGTCAAGTCCTTTTTTTCTGTGGCGGTTTGCTCTAATTCTACTTTCTTATCAATATGGCTAGTTTGTGTTTTTCGTGTGCCACAGCTAGTCATAAACAAAAGAATGAGCAAAAAGGAAAACCAATAAAAGAGTGCTTTTTTCATTTTTTAAAGTATAATTCTGATTCTAGTTGACGGCGTGAAATCAAGCCGTTTGTCACTCGACCTCCTGACTTATTCCATTTTGCAAATTCTTGAGCAATGGATGGATCATTTGGATTCGCATTTACTTTTTTAAGGAGAGTACTATCTCCTAGACCTTCAGCAATTAAATCAACATCAATATCGGTTCCTACGTTGTAGGCAAAGCTTAGTATAGCGTTGTATTGATTTTGATTTACATTTGATTTAACCAGTGAGTTGACTTCTTTTACAAATTTTGAAACAATGATTTCGAATATTTGAACACCGTAAGCCCTCGTAATTGGCTTATCCTTCATTGTTACTTTTCGGCCATCAGGATAAAAAGTGTTACCAAACCCAATAGTAGGCTTGCCACCAGAACACAAGTAAGGAACCGCAGAAAAACCCTCACGATTTTGTAAAAAAGTTGATCCGGCACTATCAATGTTTTTTGTCATTTGTAATTGAATTAACCCCCGAAGGGTGTAGTCGAGCCGCAGTGGCTCCGACTACCCTTTTAAAAAAATCAGATAAACTATCCTATGATAGCGGCTACACCTTCATCACGGATGGCAATACCAATAAAGTAAAGCTCAAAACCGATAGTGTGTCGTCTGTTTTCTGGATCTAATTCTTTTGGTCTTGCATAACGGGTTACGCTACCAGTGGCTTTGAAACACGTTTTTTCGTGCATAATTACAGAGGCCATTTGTACGCCGTCAGCTGCGCCAAAAGCTACTTTTGTACCCGCAGTAAATGTTGGGTTATAAGTACTTTCGTAAGTTTTGAAACCGTAGTATGATTTAGAAAGAACACCATCTACAGCATTATGGTACTGTGTTTGGAAGGTTCTGTCTTCATTCAATAAGTCGGCAACGTGATCTGGACATAATACCAGGATACGACCTTCTTTAGGTACTAACAATTTATCAAGTTTTTTCTTCATCAAGGCAACATCTTTTGAGGTCAATGTTGGTCTTGCTCCGTCAACCGCTCCTGTACAAACTAATACTGGAGTAGTCGCAGTGTTAGCAGATGGTGCAATTGAATGTAAAGCGTGTTGGCCTGTTTTGTCCTCCAACTCTTCTCTGTGTTGTTCTTGAACGTCAGAAACTTTTTCGTATGGCAATGCGTATAATTCGGCAGCCGTTACGGTTGTGTTAGTAGTTTCGTATTTGTTCAAAGAAAGCACTACATGAGTATCGTCTCTACCTGCAGAAACAATCGGATAAACTGTGTTGTTGATTAACACGGAAGGAGCCGCGCCTCTTTTTGGTATTTTTATGACGTCGTTGTCAACCCAAGATTGTTTGCTTTTTAAAAGGCCTAACCAAGAATTATCGTGGCGAAATTTTTTCAACATTTCTTTTTCTGCAGTTTGATTTAAAACTGGCAAAGCGACAGGAGTTACACCCGCCATTTGAACACCGTTTTCGCTCATTCCAAAAGCGTGAGCCACGAATGATGCACCAAGGCATAAGGCTAAAATAAATACGACTTTAAAAAGTCCAGAAATTTTCAGATTTTTCATATTTGAATTTGATTTAATTTTACTAATTGATTTTACGAGTGGATCGTGGCTTTTTATCCGAAGTAAGCCGCTTCTAGTTGTTTGAATTTTTCGGGGTCTTTAGTCATCAGTTCCATCAACGCTTCCGGGTCTTTGGCTTGATAATCTTCCATAGTCCATTTGTCACGTCCTGCAGCGGTAACTCCCTCTTCCAATTCGGCAGAGATTTTTGTCACGCCTTGCATAGCGTCAATAATGGTTTTTGTTCCTTCAAAATCGGCGGTGGCTAATTTTGAGTAGTGAGGAGCTAAATCAGCCGTGAATTTTTTAGCCAAAACCGCTGCATCCACCAATGTTTTTACATTAGCTTCCAAAGTTGTTTTTGCGCTAGCCTCCAACGTTTCTGTTTTACCTGCCTGTGTCTGAAGCGCAGTCAATGCGGCTTCAATTTGAGCATCTGTAGCGTCAGCCGAAAGCTTTAGTCTACTAATCAGTACGGTTCTTTCCATTTGTTTTTTGTTTTCATTATTAATTTTCGGGATAATTGGAGCCGCGATGGCTTCCAATATTTTGATACTTTCGGCCGTTACGGTCTCAGTTTGTTCTAGTATTGAATTGAGCAGACCATTAACAAGTGCCTCGTTGGCAGTCATCCAGTAATCGCCTTGTGCAAAAAAGGCTTCAACCTCCTCAAGCGTTTTATTCATTTTAGTGGAGTAGGCGGTTTTGTATTCCTCCGTGGTGTTTTCCAATAACTTTAAATCGGCTTTAATGGTAACAATATCACCGTAGGTTCCCAGTCTTGGGCGGTGGATCATTATTTGTGAATTGGGATAAGCAATACTTGGAAATTGTGTCATAAAGTAAGTCGCAGCCGATGCGGCAACGGCTCCAATTTTTACGGTCACTTTTGGCAATCGTTTTAAATCGTTACACATTTCCGTAGCTTCAAAGCAATTCCCTCCGGCACTATTAATATAAACTTCAACCTCTGTAATGCCCGTTTTTAAATAGTCATCTACAATAGCCCTTATAGTGGCAGACGAACTTTGTGACCACTCACCGATACGGTCAATGATTTTTATAGTTCCGGCTGTTCCGGCACTGGAGGCTTCAATAAATGTTTTAGGTTTTGCCATTAAAAACTGTGTTTTATTTCCTTTTGAGATGACAAAGTTTGGCTTTTTATGCAGGGTAAAAAAAACAAGGTTTTAACTTGATAACTATCCGTTACTAAGTTAGTTACGTGGTGTTACCGAGTTGTAAGGTTAATTCAATTTTTAACCTTAATTACAACAACTTTGTAGGATAGAAATAACAGTATGGCAAAGGAAAAAGAGAAGCGTATCGCTTTCGATTACTACACAAATCAGGGTTTGACGGCTAAAGCCATATCGGAAATAGTAAATGTTTCTGAAAAAACCATAGGCGACTGGGTTGAAAAAGGCAAATGGAAAGGTGTGCGTGATTCTAATATGAACAGCTCACAAAACCGCGCCTCCAAAATCAAGGAGTTGATTAGTGAACTGACTGAGCAACAACTCGAAATCAGTGAGGAGATTAAAGCAGCGAAGGCAATTGGAGAAAAAGAGCAAGTTATTGCATTGCGTCAACAATCTGCGTCCATTAGTCAAGAGGTGGCCATACAAACAAAAGCGTTGGAGCGTATGGATTCCGAAAACCGAATTTCGCTAGGCCTATACCTCGAAGTAATGTCCGACATCTTCAAAAACCTCGAGCATTTCGACAAAGACGTGTACTTAAAAACATTGGACTTTCAAGAGTCACATTTATCAACCATATCAATCAAACTAGGATAATGAGCGTATTCAAAATTATATTGAACCTAATGGTTCAAAAAGCCCCTTTAAATCAATATTACCTAAACATTGGAGCGCACTTCTTGAAAAAAGGAGCGGGTTTTCAAATAGGCCAAATTGTTAAAGAAAAACACCTTTCAGATGGTTTATATCGTGTGAAAGTTATTACCGGACTATTCTATGATTTCAACACAAATAAGGTAACTCATACTGCCGAAAACAGAATTATCAAGAATGAAAAGAAACGATAAGGTAACACTCGAACGCTACAAAAAGAAGCTCGAACTTTCCCGATCGTTTTCGAATGTTAATCCATTTGAAAGCGACAAAGAAAAGCGCGAAGCCATTGACGTTGCGAAAAAGAGTTACCGGGCAATGGTGCAACGATACTTCCCGCACTATGCCACATCTGAAACGCCCGACTTTCACATTGATTTTGCCAATAAAATAAAGAAGGAAAAAACCATAAAAGCATTTGCCGAATGGGGAAGAGCCTCTGCAAAATCAGTTGTAAACTGTGTTCTTGTGCCTTTTTGGTTATGGATAAATGGGGAGCCAATGTATTTGGTTGTTGTGGGTAACAACGCAGACAGGGGGAAACAATTATTGGAGGATATTCGTGCGGAGTTCGAAAGCAACCCGCAAATTATAAACGATTTTGGGGAGCAATACAACCAAGGCTCTTGGGAGGATGGCTTCTTTATTACAAAAAGTGGTTTCATTGGCCAGTCGCTTGGTATGGGTCAATCCGTTAGGGGTTTGCGTGTAAAAAGCAGAAGGCCTACTCATATTGTTCCTGATGATACTGAGACAAAAGATTTAAACCAAAACCCAGTGCGTCAGCTAAAAATGGCGCGTTGGATTGAACGGGATTTGATTCCAACAATGGATGGTCCAATTAGGAGGTATATTCATAGTAACAATAAATTTGCTCCAAAAATGGTACAAACCATTCTACAGGAGTTACACCCTGATTGGTGGGTACATCGAGTAAATGCGTATGATCCCGTCACATATCAACCAGTTTGGGAGTCAAAATACACTGCTGACTACTTCAGGCAGATAGAAAAGGAAATCGGAGTTTTAGCGGCTAACGCAGAGTTTAATAATACTCCCCATATCGAGGGAACAATTTTCAAAGCCGAAGACATTCAATATGCACCATTGCCAAAACTCAACACATTCAAAATCATTTTTGGGTATTGGGATGTGGCCTACTCCGGCACACAAACTTCTGATTACAACGCCATAGTTGTGGAGGGTTTAAAAGACCGTGATTTTTGGGAAATTGATTGCTTTGTCCAACAATGCAAAATGAGTGCCGCATTAGCCTATATGTGCCAGTTTCAACAATCATTGCCGGAAACGGTTGTAGTGCATTGGGTGTTTGAAAGCCAGTTTTGGAACGATGCTGTTGATAGCGCAATTCGTGATGCCGAAAAACTATTTAATTGCCGTTTAAACATCATTAAAAGAGATAGACCACGAGCCAATAAATACGACAGAATGTTACAATTGCAGCCGTATTTTCAAAATGGAAGGTTCTATTACAGTGACAAGCTAAAGCACAAAAAAGACCATCAAATTGCGATGCAGCAACTTTTTGGCATTGAACCGGGATACAACTCCAAAGACGATTATCCGGATGCGAAAAAAGGATGTACTGACGAACTGGAAAAATATGTAACCTATGGAGGTTCTGAAAATAGCAGTTATAAATCGGGTCGAATGAGCCATAATAATGATAGAATATGATTTATATTGATAAAGATTACTTAATCAGTTTTGCACAGGAGCGTTTTATTGACGAAAGCTCACAGGATGACCCTCTTATTCTAGACCAAATCGAGGAAACCCAAATAGCAGTTATCAAAAGCTATTTAGCCACACGCTATAATGTAGAGTCTATTTTTGCAGATGGTGACCCAGTTGAAAATGAGGTTTTAAAAGAAATTTTGGCAAAATTAGTTTTATACAAACTCATTCGCCGTAATGCAGCTCGCAAGGTTCCAAACGATTACAAGGAGCAATATGATGAGGCAATGAAAACTTTAAAAGAAGTTTCAATTGGCATTATCAAACTCGGAGGAGTTCCTCCTGCAGTTGACGAAACCGGAGCCATAATCAGTAATTCAATATCAGGGAATTTAACCAATAAAGATTTTTACATATAATGGAAAATCCGTTCAAAAAAGCCTACACGGCATTAGAAAACAAAGTACTTCGCAATACTGACCCGCGCAAATTGAAAGCGGTTTCGGCGGCAATGAGTGCAGACAAAAGTTATTCCAGACAGTTGGAAATGGAGTCCGTTACAATGGCGTCCAAAAACCTTGCAGAATGGAAAACAGCTATCCAGTTGGCCACTGATCCCGAAAGTCCTGACCGTTCCAGTTTGAGGACTTTATATGAAAATCTTTTGTTGGACAATCACTTAGCCTCGGTTATTGATTCAAGGATATTGTTTTGCCAACGTTCTACTTTTAAGATAGTAAGCGAAAGCGGAGAGGAAAACGAAGAGTTATCAAAACTTTTCGAGCGCACTTGGTTTGAGGAGTTAGTCCATCTTATTTTGATGGCGCGATTTCAGGGAACCACTTTAATTGAACTTTTTGAAGTTGATGAATTAGGGGAGTTGAACGAGGTTAACGAAATTCCGTTAGGCTATTTCAACCCAAAAAAAGGTATCATTACCAAAACACCCGGAGAGGACAAAGGATGGCCATACAAAGAGGGAACGATGGCGAATTACTACCTTCAGGTAGGAAAAGACAAAGACCTTGGAATGTTAGCCAAAGTAGCTCCAATTGTACTCGCCAAAAAATTGGGTATTGGTTCTTGGCTTGATTTTGTAGAAAAATACGGAGTACCACCTTTATTTATAACAACAGATCGCGAAGACGACTCCCGTTTAAATCAATTATTTGAAGCCGCCCAGAATTTCAAGTCCAACCACTTTATGGTAGGTCGCGGAAACGAGAAGTTTGAGGTTCCTTCAGTTACGTCAAACAACCCTTCTGGAGCATTCGACCCTTTAATTGAACGCGCCAATTCCGAAATATCAAAACGCTTTCTTGGAGGTACCGGCTTGACAGATGAAAAGGGTTTTGTGGGTAGTGTCGAGATTCAGTTTAAGTTAGCCAAAGACCGTTTTGAAAGTGATAAATTAATGATAAAAAACGTGATGAATAAAAACGTCATTCCACGCCTTATTAAATTGTCTCCAATGTATTCCGGATTGAACGGTCAAACCTTTATTTGGGATAATGCCGAAATAAGAACTTCAAAAGAAACTGCAGAGCTAGTGGATATTTTAGGCAATCAGTTTGAGATTGACCCGGAATGGGTAGAGCAACAAACCGGAGTACCCATTTTAGGCCAAAAGGCTGCGACTGGTTCCACCGACCCCTTGGCTCTTGACGCCGCTAAAAAAAAAAGTCTAGCGAAAAAGTAACGGCTTTATTTGAGCGATTAGAAAGTAATTATCATTCCTGCAGCCACGACCATTTACCACAAGTGGAGGCAATTGATTTGAGCCGCTATAATGCCATTATCGACAAGCTAGCCCAAGAGTTACACGACCGAACAGTAAGTCCGTCATTGAGCATTGAGAACCTAACGCTCCAAACATTTTCAGACTTGAATAGCGGAGCTTCGGAAGGCTATGGATCTAAATATACTTTATTTGGAAAAGATGCCGGAAAAGATGCTGCAGTATTGCAAATGCAACAAAATATCTATCGTTTTTCACACGCAAAAACGGTAGTTGAGTTAGAGGAAATAAATAAGGTTCTTTATGATGGTGACCAGATTAGACCGTTTAACGACTTCAAAACAGAGGTTGAAAAAATCAATGCCAGATACAACCGGAGCTATTTAGAAACGGAGTACACCACGGCCAGAAACGCGGCAGAACACGCCCGAAAATGGCAGGACTACCAAGCCGACAAAGATTTATTTCCCAACTTGAAATATATGACCGTTGGAGATGGACGTGTACGAGAGGAACACGCTGCACTGCAGGGAGTCATAAAACCGTTGGATGACCCTTTTTGGAGTTTGTATTATCCGCCTAACGGATGGAACTGTCGTTGCTATACTGTTCAAACTGCCGAGCCAATGGACAAAGGCAAATATGAGGATAAAACAGTACCCAAACAGTTTTTAGGAAATGTGGGCAAAGACGGCGTAATTTTCTCAAAGGATCAAACTTACTTCCAAATCGCAAAAGCAGCGGGAAATACCGCAACTGCGGAGGCCTTTGAGTATTCTAAAATAAACGTGCCTTTAATCAAAGCCTATAAAAGCGGAAAATCAAGCGGGAAAGTAAATGTAAGTCCTTGGACTGATACTAGGCAGGACGAGCTATTCGGCAATTATAGAGTGGCAATCACATTGGCAGACAAGGAAAGTTTAAACATTGATTTAGTAGCTCATTTAGACGGGAATATAATTAAAAAGAAGCCCAACCCGGAGTATCTAATTAATGGCAAAATTGGCGATAGAAAAACGCCGAAATCATTAGACTACACCAAAACGTTAAAGGCAGCAAATAAGCAAGAATGTGAAATTGTAGTTTATGACTTGTCTAAAAATGGAGATACTGTGGCTAATGCTTTGAAAACAATTACTGATTTATTAAGCAAAAAAACGAGCGACAAGAAACCCGTTCACGAAAACATCAAGGAAATTTATATTGTGTCTGGAGACAGAAAAACAATAAAACACTATAAACGAGAAAAAGCGAGCTAAAAGCCCGCTTTCTCGAAAGAACCACCACCAAGGAAAGCCGAGGGGTTTATATTTCATTGCAAATATACAAACATTTTTTAAACGTTGATTAAAAGAAAGTTAAATTTCATTTTATGGCCAAAAGAAGAGAAGACGAGGTACCTGATTTTTTAGGATTGGCGCAGCAGCTCAAGGTTGATGTGGTGCGTTACGCTGCCGTAACCGGACTTAACTTTTTTGTTGACAGTTTCCAAAAGCAAGGTTTTACAAACTCAAGTTTTGAGCCTTGGCAAAAGAGGAATAACGACAGCCGTCCCGGAGGTTCTATATTGGTCAAAAGTGCCAATCTTCGCAATAGTTTGAAAGTAATGGAGCGTTCCAGTGCAGCAATTCTTTTTGGATCTAATTCGCCTTATGCTAAAATACACAATGAAGGTGGCGTTATCAATATGGCATTGACAAAGAAAGCGCGCAAGTTCTTTTGGTTTATGTATTACACCACAAACGAAACTAGATACAAATGGATGGCCCTTACCAAAAAGGATCATCTTACTATAAAAATCCCGAAAAGACAATTTATAGGTCATAGTGAAACATTAATGAGCAACCTAGAAACGTGGCTCAAAAACGAAATAGAAAACCGATTTAAAAATAGTTAATATGAGCGTAACACACAACTGGACAAAGGCTTTATACAAAGAGTTGGCCGAGAATATAACAAACAACATTACAGCCGTTAAATGGGCTGATTTATGGCACAATCAAGTTGGTTTTTTAGAAGAGGAACATCCTTTTCCAACGCCTGCAGTATTTATGGCTTTCCGGTCTGGAAAGATTACCGATTTATCACAAAAAGTACAGCAAGTAAACCTGCAGGTTGATTTCTATATTTATTTTGAAACCTTTGCAGATACTTACAACGGAGCAATTAACGAGGATGATGCTCTTGATTTTTTGGATACCGTTGATGAGTTAAACAAGCTTTTGCACGGTACCAATGGTGTTAATTATTCAGGAATGAAACGTGTTGGCTTTAATCCAGAAGACACAGGAAACGCGGGTAATTTGTACCGTGTAACCTATGAATGTTTGTGCAATGATTATACGGCCTTTGTTGAACCAGGAGAAGGAACTTTTTCCGATTTAAACGTTGAGAAGTTTATTGTTGACTAAACCTAACGAAGTGGTTCAGCGAACTCCAATGAAAATAAAATCATTGTGAGCTAAACATTGATAACTGTGACGTGGCATAGGCCACACGATTAAAGACAATGTTTTCCACTGTTTTTGGTGATTTGTAGTACTTATTTCCAAGTTTGGCAAGGATCCAGTCATTCGTGTATTTTTGTACGCCAAACTCTTTGACGGCCGAGAACTTGCTAAAGTCGCGCTTAATGTCCTGATAAAGTCTATCTGTTAAGTCCCGTAGTGCCATAAGACAAATATAAATAACTTTTTGACATAAAAAAACCCGATTTTTACATCGGGTTTTGCTTGTTTCAATTCCAGATAAATCTTGTCACCGCCTTATATTTTTGCATTTCTTGCTCTAGATGCTCCATTTTTTGTTTAATCAATATTCGAGCTTGATTTCTTGAATCGGCAAGTTGTTGTAAAACATCGGCTCTTTCCTCTAAAAACTTTATCTTTTCCTGTGCACGCTGTAATTCGCTCATACCACTCCTAATTTAGAAATTAAACTTAAACGAAGCTCATTATCTTCAATTTTACACACATCGGCAAGAATGCTTATCATTCGTTCTTGTGTGAGGCGATTGTGTTTTCGTTTCGTTACTTCAGGCAATTGCACCGCTGGAGCCGAATAATTCAAGATAACACTTTCTGCCCAATCTCGAAACAATTTAGCACGTTCGCTTTTGATAAAGAAACCTAACCGAATAATGCCCGCTTTTGTCCAAAATACAGCGTGAGGTTGAATGTTCTTAAGGGTGTCGGGAATATCGACACCCTTAACAAAGTGCCGACCATAAATAAAGTCGTTTGGATTTTTAGACTGGTGGTCTCTAATTGTTCCGCCAGAAATTCCATAACCTAATGCCACATCTTTTGTTGGCATTAAAAACTCAAAATTTGGATTTTGAATTACTGCCACCGCTAATCCGTCGGTGACTTGCAAGTGCATTACTTGCTGAACATTTTCTTTTTGCATATCGAAAATATTTTACGCACGAAAGCCTCACTTTAGGTGTGCAAAAACAGTCAAAGGACTGGATTCTCTTCGTTTCCTACAGAGCACCGTGGCGAGGCTTTCGCTTATTGTTAAATAAATATTTGTAAAGGAGGTATCCTTTAACTGTTTTTGCGTGACAAACGTACAAAATATTTTAATATGCAATCAAAAAAATCTAATATTTTAAATCCGTCCAGTGAATAATTTTACCTTTAAAATCTTCTTTGAAGTAAGTAAAGAAATCTTCAACTGTATCAAAGCCATCATTTTTGGCGAGCTTTTCAATTTCAATAATATTCAGCGATTTACCATCTACCCAAACCCAAGGGTGATATTTTCGGCTTCCCGAATAATCAATATCAACTTTTTGAGTACTCACCACTGGCAGAACCGGAGCAAACCGAAACATATCCTTTTGACGGCAATTGATAAAGAAATCAATTTTCTTGCCTTCTTGCCAACGGTCGTTTTTATCTTCCCGGATGGTGTGGAGTTTTGGTTCGCATTCCCCTAAAATATTTACATCAAATTTCTTTGGAGCAAATTCAAGTTTAAACTCCTTTAATAAATCATTTTGAATTAAACCAGAATGTATCTTCTCAACAAAGTAGGTTGGTTTGCCGTTCATTTGTGTGCTAAAAGGTAGTATCATTTTCGCTTTTTCTTTTTAGGGGTTAAGTGCGCCATTTTGTTTCTTTTCTTTAGCCATTTCAATTTTCCAGACTGTGCTACTTGTTGGAAATCTTTGGTCTCTCGTTCGAGTTCTGCGAGGGTTTTTTTATCCATCATTATGCTGAGTGTTTTTTTCTACCTTCAGTAATAACCTCTTCCCAAAATTCTAAAATCATTTCGCCAGTGTAATTCAACTCTAATAATTGAGCATTAAACTTTTGAATTCTGCCTTTAATATCATTGATAGTGTATTCAATTTTATTCACAGGCTTGCCAATTTCAATTAAAAACTTTTGATAATTTGCGCGATACTCTTTGTCGTATTTCATTAGATCAGGGTGTTTCCTGACGATGTAAAGAATTGAAGAATGGTCTTTTTTAAAGAACGCCGCCACACTTTCATATCGCTCTTCCTCGCTAATAAGTACAACGCTTATTGCAGCTCTCGCATTTACATTAGTTCTTGCTCTTGTAACGTCTAGCGGATCTACTCCGTAAACTCGCTCGGCTACTTCTACAAGAAAGCAGGCTCTACTTGTATTTAATAATTTATGTCTCATAATTTTAAGCTTTTTGCCACTCATCCTCAAAGTAGCGTTGATTAATAAATGTGGAAAGATGCGCTTTTGCAACCCCTTGTTTTGCTAGGTATTTATCGTAGCCTTTTATGGCAAGGAAACACCTTATTTTGTCGGGTTCTTTGAGCTTGTTGTAACTCTTTTCGGCTTCAAACTTTTTGACTTTGTTGTTGTAGATCTGCCAGAGGTTTTCAAAGTCGAGAACGGGAGTGGCTTTTACAATTTCGAACCGTTCAGTATATAGCTTTTCTTTTTGCCAAACGCTCTTCATAAGCGTTTCGGTAGCGGGGAAATTAGGCGAAAACAAAAACTTTATTTGCGATTGCGACAATTCCCCTTCCAATATTTCAAAAGCCTTTAAATGGCCGTTTAAATCGTATTTAAACAGGAATATCAATCCCTTTTCTTTACTCTTGACGGTGTAGGTGGTTAGCTGTTCCATTTGTAGATCATTAAAGTTTCTATGTCATAAAATGGCTTAATTTCTAAGTCGTAGCTTAATCGCTTTTCTATGAGAGCACCCGGACTGGATCTATGGTCTTCCAAAAAATAAATTCCGTCACAGTCAACGAGAGCTTTAATACACCTGTTCATCGCTTCACGCCATGTTACTTTCCAATCGCCCACAACTTCTAAAGGGTTTATAGGCTCAAATCCTAAGCCTTCTAATACTGTGGCTGCATTACCAAATTTTATTACACAATCTATTTTGTTTTCGCCTGTAACTTTCCCGGCTATGTATATTTTCTTTTTTGTCATTTCAAAAGGTATTTAATGGGTTTGGTGTGTTTGAATTGCTTTGCTATTTCTCTGGCTTCCTGCCTTAATCGATATTCCGTCTCGGCTAGGGTTTCTCTTTTTTCGAGCGGGAGCCGATGCGGTTTTTTATTTCTGGGCATTATGCTAATTGTTGGTTTAAACTTGATTGAATAAAACGAATTACGTTGCGGTCGTAATCATTCAATGGGTGGTCGTCCGTGAGGATGGTAAACTGCTCTAGGTAGTGCGCCTCGAAGTACTCTAATGTAAAAGTGTGTTTCTTTCCTTTAGTGAAAAGCGTTGCACCCATTTGAACCTCTAGTTGTTTCTTTTTGAATTTGAGAATAACTTTATCCAAGACTGATCGAGCTACTTTTACGCTTCGGTCTTTTACTGGTGCGTGGTCTAGGAACCCAAACGAATACACTAGAGAGTTTAAATGCTTTTCGGAGATTTTTAGTTTTACTTTCATTACATTAATTCGATTAAAAGGTTTAAATCATTCGCTGTAATTTCTCGACCTTTCAATTGCTCGCCGTTTAATTCTACATATCCTAATACAAATTCATCTTTGGAGTTATACTCATAAGTAATGTGTAGCTCGCAGTCGTTCTTATGAAAAGCCCACCAACGGTAGTAACCGTCATTGTCTAGTTTGTCGCCATTGATTTCTACAAATTGTAACTTTTTAAGTTCCTCAATAGTTAATATTGGTTTTTTCATCTTAACATTCGGTTTTAGGGTTTGTTAACTGTTCGCCACAGGCGGTGCAAAACTCTGCGGTGGTTTCGCAGCCGCACTCGGCGTTTAAGGTTCTGGTCTCGGCTATGTCGTGAGGACATACCTCGGTAATGCTATAAGCCATATGCGCAATCTCCAGAGTGAGCTATCCCGCAATTAGAACAATATAGATCGTCATAATCTACTGCGTCGTCATCCAATCGTTCCGCCATTTCGAAGGCGTTGGTAACTCCCATAAAATAACCTATAAAAAAGGCGGCACTAAGTACCATCAAGCCTACTATTCCTATTATTACATTTGTCATCATATTACTTAAATTTTGAGTTTACTATTCCTTTAAATGCTTCGATAATTTTTGAAACCTCCCACGGTTGCATTTTCTTGAGTGGTTTGTTTACCGGCGATTTATCACTCTTTAACCAATTGCTCAGGCGGTCTAGGTCGGCCACTTCGCCGTGTTTGCCGTTTGGGGTTGTCCACTGTGCTGTGCGCATATAAGCTAGCAGCGTGAGGTGTTGTTTGTTGGCCTTATCGAATAACCCCCAATTATCCTCTTGTGGTTCTATGCCCGTTTGTGCTCTGAGAATGCGAACCGCTTGCGCTTGTGTTAAACTTTTTAGACTGGTTCTGCTCACGTCTCCGGTTACCCATTGCACCCATTCCTCTTTGATGTCCTCCTGAAAGTTGGAGTTTTTACGGATTTCCTTTATTTGATAGGTGGTGATGGGTAAATCATCGCCGTAGATAGGAGGTGATTTAGTTTTAATTGCTTTCATTTGTTTTTTTGTTTT
>CAMBHH010000006.1 GCA_945866505.1 Flavobacterium psychrophilum | reverse complement strand
GAGTGGGGTTGTTTGGGATCGCAGATAGTAGATTCTGATAGTTCTGCAATAGGTAAAGGATTTTACAATTCAGTAAAAATCACTAATTACCACGACGATTTATTAAATTTTTATCTCAATCCTTCGGTATGTAATATGATGAATAATGGAACAGTTGTTTCTCAAAAGGCAGTTTTGTTTGAATTGAATAAGTACAAAGATTGGTTTTTACCCTCTAAAGATGAATTGAATTTAGTTTATGAAAACTTATATTTGAAAAGTTTAGGCGGTTTTTCAGATTCAAAGTATTGGACTTCTAGTCAGATAGATGCCAATACTGTGGAAACGATCGATTTTAAAACTGGAATTGCCGCGCCTCAAATTAAAATTCCTGTGCCTAACAACATAAGAGCAAGAGCGGTACGATATTTTTAAACAAAAGACGTAACTTTTTTAAATATACATTTATTGTCAACAGAAAACCTCATAAAAGATTGCATTAAGCAAAACAGACAAGCACAAAAAGAGTTGTATCAATTGTACAAAAAAACTCTTTTTGCGTTATGTCTGAAATATTGCCAAAACGAAGTTGAAGCCGAAGATAATTTGCATGATTCATTTATTGAAATTTTTATGAATATCAAAAATTACAAAGGAATTGGCTCTTTTGAAGGATGGATGAAAAGAATAACCATTAACAAAGCCATTGAAAGCTATAAAAAGTCTTTCAGTTTGTTGCCCATAAAAGACGATTATTTTCAAGAAACTACTATCGAAGAACATGAAATGGATTTTTCGATAGATTATATTTTATCACTAATTCAGGAGTTGCCTAATCAGTATCGTTTGGTATTTTGCTTATATGAATTGGACGATTTTTCTCATCAAGAAATTGCAAACATGCTTTCCATAACCGAAAGCACGTCAAAATCTAATTTACACAGGGCTAAAATTATTTTAAAAGAAAAAATAAAATCAAAGCAAGCTTCACTAATTTTAAAGTAATCAATGGAAGATAATAAAAACATCGGAGAACTGTTTAGAACGAAACTCGCTGGTTTAGATAAAGAACCTAATGACGGCCTATGGAATGCCATCGAAAAAGATTTGGATAAAAGAAAGAAAAGAAAAACTTTATTCTGGTTTATTTCTAGCGTAGCGTTTATTGGCATTCTATCTTTTATACTAGTTTTGAACCAAAATAATCAAGGTAAAAACAGTGACAATAATTTGAAAAAAGAAACTGTTTTGGCTAAAGAAATAAAGCAAAAAGATGGCATACAAGGAAATAAAGCAGACAAAACTTCAAAACTAAATAGTTCAAATCCGTTAAAGATAACTAGAAACAAGAGTTCTGAATCAAGTGAAACGACCAGCCTAAACAAAAGTAGAACAGAGAAACTTATAAAACAATCTTCCAAATTAATAGTCTCGACGGACGAAAAAGAAGAATACGAAGTAATAAAAAAATATAAAGTTGTCATAAAAAAAACCACAACAGTTACTAAAGTAAATAAAAACTCAAATACAAAGACTCAAATAAAACCAAATAAAGTTGTCCAAAAAAGCAGTCCAAAAGGTAACCATATAAAAAAGAAAAGCGAATTAGCCGAGACTAAGAAAACGGCTGCATCACCTAGCAATAAGGCATTAGACACCGTTAACAGCAATGAAAGCATAAAAAAAATTACTGAAAATGAAGGTTCAGTGTTAATTAAAAAAACAGATACAATTAAAGAACCTACTATTGACAATACCTCAAAGAAGAAAACAACGGTAAAAAGAGAATTTAAAAAGGATTCAACCAATTATGTAGAAGAATTGAATCCAGATTTTTATTTCACTGTATTCTACGGACCAACTATTTTTGGCTCATTATCAGGAGAGTCTATGATAAATCCTAGCTTTACAAATTTGGCTAAAAGTCATCCTATAACCTCTTTTTATGGGTTTTATGCTAAAACGATGTACAACAAAATTGGCTTTAGAGCAGGTATTTCTAAAATAAATTTAGAAATGTCAACTAGGCTGAACAAAAATCAAATGATACAAAATTATTCTAATATTGAGTTGAACAGCAACACATCAGTAGTTACAATAAACAACACATTCAAGGGAGATGATGAAGTGGATTTAATTCAAAAAATTTCTTTTTACGAACTTCCATTAGAATTTAATTATTCAATATTAAAAAATGATAAAAAATTTGGACTTGATGTTTTCTCTGGATTTAGTTTGATGATTCGTGATGAAAATAGGCTTTATCTTTCATCAAATGAAATAAAAAACTTAAATATTGGTCTTCAAAAAAATATTTCAAGTGTAAATATTAGCTATACGCTAGGGCTGAATCTAAACTATAAACTAAATGAAAAATTTCTAATCGATTTCAATCCAATTTTCAAATATTATCCAAGCTTATTCAAAGAGCAGGGCAATACTTCAAAACCCTATAGCTTCTCGGTTCAGCCTGGGCTAACATATAAGTTTTAGTGTTTTAATACTGTAACTCCATTTCAATTAATAGAAACGGTTTTTTTTGATGTATTTTACACGTGAAGATTAATAGCGCTTTATGAAATAGTGCTGGCCTAAATATTAAATTAACCTGTTGGGTGTAATTAGTTTTTGATGATATTTTTTCGTCAGTTCGAGTGATTTTCGATAGAAAATAGTATCGAGAACAAGAAAAATTTCATTAAAAACGGTTCTCGATACATTTTTTGTTCCGTTTTACTTCACAAAAAACACTCGAACTGACGTTTTTAATAATTACACCCAACGGGTTAAATTATTTTCATTATCAACAGTTTATTTATAGTTTTTTTTAACGATTGTAGAACTAATATCATTTTAAAATAAATTAAGTTTGCAGTTCATTCAAAGTAATATAAATGGCAAAAACTGTTGGTATAATTGGCGCTGGAATTGCAGGTCTTGCATTGTCAATTCGGCTAGCCAATCAAGGGTTTAAAGTAACAATTTTTGAAAAAAATAGTTATGCAGGTGGTAAATTGAGTGAACTCATTTTGGATGGCTTTCGATTTGATAAAGGGCCATCGTTGTTTACAATGCCTTCGTTAATAGACGAATTAACAAATTTGCAAGGAAGTGCACATCAATTTGAATACCAAAAATTAGAGGTCATTACTAACTATTTTTATGCAGATGGAACACAGCTAAAAGCATCCGCTAATTTGGAAGATTTTGCTGAAGAAGTACATTTAAAATTAAATGAAAAAAAAGAAACTGTTTTAAAACACATCAAGCGCAATGCTTTTTATTTTAAAACTACTGAAGATTTGTTTTTGAAACAATCGCTGCATCAGTTAAAAAACTTTATTAATTTTAAGACGCTAAAAGGAATCTTGCTTTCTCCATTCTTGGGATTATTCAAAACCATGAATAAGCAAAATTCAAACACCTTTTCTAATCCAAAAACAGTGCAATTATTCAATCGATTTGCAACCTATAATGGTTCAAATCCATACAAAGCACCTGCTTTAATGAATATGATTTCGCATTTAGAATTTAATCTTGGTGCTTATCTACCTAAAAAAGGGATGCATCAAATTACAACACATTTGGTCAAACTAGCCAAAGAATGTAAGGTGGAAATTAAATATAATTCATCCGTTGAGGCTTTAAACGTAGGATCTAATAACCGTATTGATTCCATCAAGAATAATGGTGTAGATTATCCCTTTGATATCGTGGCAAGTGACGTTGATATTCATATGCTTTACAATTATTTATTACCAAAAGCATTTACCCCTAAAAAGTTAATCCAACAAGAAAAATCAAGTAGTGCATTTGTTTTTTATTGGGGAATAAACAAAGAGTTTGCGGCATTAGGATTACATAATATTTTGTTTAGTGATGATTATAAAAAGGAATTTGATTACTTATTTTCAGAACAATTTCCAACCGATGATCCTACGATTTACATCAACATTACTTCAAAATATTGCAAGGACGATGCGCCAGAAGGTTGCGAAAACTGGTTTGTAATGGTAAATGTACCCCACAATAAAAGCGAAAGTATCAATTATGCAGCAGCGATCAGAACGAATGTAATCGAAAAAATTAATAAGATGTTGAAGACCAATATCGAAAAACATATTATTACCGAAAGTACCTTAAGTCCAATTGATATCGAAAACCAAACTTCTTCTTTTGGTGGCTCACTTTACGGTAATTCTAGCAATAATAAATTTGCCGCATTTTTACGACACGCTAATTTTTCGTCAAGTATTAAAAATTTATTTCTTGTAGGAGGAAGTGTTCATCCTGGAGGAGGAATTCCACTGTGTTTGTTTAGTGCAAAAATAGCCAGTCAACTTATAGTAGAACGTGAAAGAAAATGAAAGCAGCATACAAATCCTATTTTTTATATTTTTTAATTCTTGTATATATCTCGGGCTCGATTGGGTTTATAGTCAACCCGTCTTTTTTTAGCCCTTTTACACCTTATACATTATTACTTACCTGTTTTGTTTTTTTAATTCATAACCCCATAGCAGACAAAAAATTTATTGTTGCCTTTTTTTCTATAGCATTTTGTGGTTTTATTATAGAAATAATTGGTGTAAAAACTGGGTTAATATTCGGAAAATATGCTTACGGAAATGCATTGGGATATAAATTATTCAATGTTCCTCTAATCATCTCTATCAATTGGGCAATGCTTATTTGTGCAGGAATTATAGTAGTAAGTCGTATCTTTGCAAATAAAATAATTGTTTTGTTTGTGGCTGCTATTCTGGTAACGTCTATTGATGTACTTATTGAACAAGTGGCTCCGAAACTTGACTTTTGGCAATTCGAAGGAAGATTACCAGGTTTACAAAATTATTTGAGTTGGATTGGCGTTGCGTTTTTTTCTTCGTACCTTTTTTACCCGACAATTATAAAGGGTAAATTTATTGCTTCTTTAACCATATTGATTCTACAAATTATATTTTTCACCTCATTATTTTTATTTATTTAACATGGAAATAGTATTTAATTTAAGCATAGTTTTAGTCACTTTCATACTAACAGAGTTTTCTGCTTGGGCAAATCATAAATACATAATGCATGGTTTTATGTGGTACTTTCACGCTGATCATCACAAAAAAGATCATAAAAGTTGGTTTGAACGAAATGATTTGTTTTTTATCATTTATGCCGTACCGAGTTGGTTATTAATTATGTTCGGAATGAAAAACCAATTTGCTTGGTACACTTGGGTTGGTTTTGGTATTTTACTATATGGTTTAGCCTATTTTTTTGTACACGATCTAGTTATCCACCAACGCTTTAAAGTATTTACTAAATCAAATAATGTCTATGTTTTAGCCTTGCGTCGTGCACACAAAATGCATCATAAAAACATCGGAAAACATGGTGGCGAAAGTTTTGGAATGTTAATTATCAAAAGTAAATACATACAACAAGCATTCAAACAAGCCAAAACAGCATCCGCTTCGTAGGATCTACAAATAGAATTTTACATTTTTCTTGAGACGAACACATAATGTAGCACGAAAATTCATGAGCCAAATAACTACTTGTACTTTTTTTAAATTAGAAAGTTTTTCAAACAAGCTTTGGGCACTCGCTCAAATGCAATTAGGTCACGCTCATTTTAAAAACATCGATGGATTGGTATTCTACAAACTGTTGGGCTCAGGCGCTGAAAATGGTTTTAGTTCAAAACCAAACTTTGGAACTTATGCATTATTATGTGTTTGGGAATCAGAATTCCAGGCGGCTGTTTTTTTTGAAAACAATTTATTTTTTAATAACTATAAAACGAGAAGCGCTGAATCATTCACCGTTTTTGCACACGCAGCAGAAGCCCACGGAAAATGGGACGCAAAACAACCTTTTACTTCTACTGCAACTTTAGCTTTAGATAAGCCAGTTATGGTTTTGACACGAGCCAGTATTCGGCTTTCAAAATTGATTTCCTTTTGGAGAAAAGTAGGGCAGGTAAGTAAAAGTTTGGAAGATTACGATGGATTAGCGCTATCAATCGGTGTTGGCGAATGGCCTTTAATACAGCAAGCTACATTAAGTATTTGGAAAACGCAGTCCGAAATGATTGATTATGCCTATAAAAACGAAAAGCATAAAGAGGTTGTGCGTCTGACCAGAAAACTCAAGTGGTATAAAGAAGAACTGTTTGCTAGATTTGTTCCCTATAAATTTTTAGGGAAGTGGAATGGTAAAGATGTTGAAAATTTCTTAGAGTTTTAGGCTAACTAATTTGACTAACTGCTAGTATCTTGAAAGCTTTTTCAATAATCTCTATTTTTGCCATCTTCATTGTCTAAATTCTGTTTTTTGCGCAAGAATTGTAACTATTTTATATTTTTTGTAACTTTTTTGTAACTTGATACGTATAACCATTCGTACACTTAAAAATGGAGGAGACAAAAACATGAGACAACTTAAAATCACCAAGCAGGTAACCAATCGGGAAACTGCATCGTTAGACAAGTATTTACAAGAAATTGGAAAGGTAGATTTGATTACAGCCGATGAAGAAGTGGAATTGGCACAAAAGATAAAAGCCGGTGATCAGGCAGCATTAGAAAAATTGACAAAAGCCAATTTACGTTTCGTTGTTTCGGTGGCCAAACAATACCAAAATCAAGGATTGACACTTCCCGATTTGATTAATGAAGGAAATTTAGGTTTGATAAAAGCTGCACAACGTTTTGATGAAACCCGTGGTTTTAAATTCATTTCGTATGCCGTTTGGTGGATTCGTCAATCGATTTTACAAGCATTGGCAGAACAATCTCGTATCGTTCGTTTGCCATTGAACAAAATTGGTTCTATCAACAAAATCAATAAAATGTATGCATTGTTAGAGCAATCTAACGAAAGACCACCAACAGCTGAGGAAATCGCCAAAGAATTGGATATGACCGTAAATGACGTTAGAGAATCTATGAAAAACTCAGGTCGTCACCTTTCTATGGATGCACCGCTTGTTGAAGGAGAAGATTCGAATCTATACGATGTATTGCGTTCTGGGGAATCTCCAAATCCAGATAGAAACTTAATCCAAGAATCATTACGCACTGAAATCGAGCGTTCATTAGAGACATTGACGCCAAGAGAAGCTGATGTGGTTCGTTTGTATTTTGGTCTTGGCGATCAACATCCAATGACATTAGAAGAAATAGGGGAAACTTTTGACCTGACTCGTGAGCGCGTTCGTCAAATTAAAGAAAAAGCCATCCGAAGATTGAAACATACTTCAAGAAGTAAAATATTGAAAACCTATTTAGGATAAATTCCAACAGACAAATTTCAAATTCCATTCGCACACATTTAGAATTTGGAATTTCAAATTTTGGAACTTTAACGTTAACGACGGTCTGATTAACTGTTCGTTTTTTGATTGATGATTGAAACCTCGGCTGATTACCGAGGTTTTATTTTTTAACCTGAACTTGTTTCAAGTTCTCTAATTATAATTTACTTTTGTACAAATAATTAACTATTTTCAGTATTAAAAGATGCTGAAATAAATTCAGCATAAAATGAAGAATACACTTATCGCACCATCAGTTCTTGCAGCAGATTTTGCTAATTTACAACGTGACATCGAAATGGTTAACAATTCAGAAGCCGATTGGTTTCACATTGATATTATGGATGGTGTTTTTGTTCCTAATATTTCTTTTGGGATGCCTGTTTTAGATGCTATTGCAAGACACGCCAAGAAAACAATTGATGTTCATTTGATGATTGTGGATCCAGATCGATATATCAAAACTTTTGCTGAATTAGGAGCGAATATCTTATCGGTTCATTACGAAGCTTGTCCACATCTTCATAGAACCTTGCAGGCCATCAAAGAAGAAGGTATGAAAGCTGGTGTTGCCTTAAATCCACATACGAATGTCGATTTATTAGAAGAAGTTATCAATGATATCGATATGGTTTGCATAATGAGTGTGAATCCTGGTTTTGGCGGACAATCGTTTATTGAAAACACCTATTCTAAAGTTAGAAAATTAAAAGATTTAATCAATAGAAAAGGAGCAAATACCATTATCGAAATTGACGGCGGTGTGAACAATAAAAACGCAAAGCAATTAGTAGATGCTGGAGCAGATGTTTTGGTCGCTGGAAACTTTGTTTTTAAAGCGGAAAACCCGATTCAAACTATCTCCGAATTGAAGAAGTTGACTTGTTTCTAAAATTATAAAGTTGTTTTATACAAAATATCCGAAGCGTTAACTTCGGATATTTTTTGTGACCTCGGCAGGGTTCGAACCTGCAACCTTCAGAGCCGAAATCTGAAATTCTATCCAGTTGAACTACGAAGCCAATATTTAAAGAGAAAAGAAAATAGAACAAAGAGAAAAGACTAGCTTTTTTTGAATTAAGTCTATATTCTATTTTCTAAAATTAAACCAAAAGTTTCTTAACAATTGTCGAAATCGTCTTCCCTTCGGCAGTTCCTCCCAATTGTGCAGATGCGATTCCCATTACTTTTCCCATAGAAGCGATGCCTGATGCGCCTGTTTCCGCAATGATTTTTGCAATTACAGCTTCTACTTCAGCTTCACTCATTTGTGCCGGAAGGAATTTTTCGATAACGGCAATTTGAGCCAATTCTGGTTCAGCAAGATCCATACGGTTTTGTTCCGTAAAAATTTTAGCGCTGTCCTTGCGGGTTTTCACTAATTTTTGAAGTAATTTAATTTCATCTGCTGCGGAGATTTCTTCTTTTGATCCTGTTGCGGTTTGCGCTAAAAGAATTTCAGATTTAATCGCTCTTAAAGCTTCTAATGCTACAGTATCTTTGGCTCTCATGGCGGTTTTGATATCCTCCATTATTTGTGTTGATAAGCTCATGCTAATTTATAATTTATGATTTTAGATTGTAAGCCCGAAGATTCGGGATCATATTTCAGATTTTTAAAAACAAAAAGTCTCTTTAACAATCGGAGAACAAATTTATAGTATTTTAATGGAATTAGCAACAGTTTACTTTACTAGTATATTGACAAAAAAACCCGAAAATTGATTCAATTTTCGGGTTAAAAAACTTGCGTTTGATTTAGTTAGTCAACATTATCATGCAGGAACGAGTTGTTTGATCTCAATTGAAGGTCGTCATTGCTGTCTGTTCCCAATGAAATTCTTGAATTCATTCCAGTGGTTTGTCCTTTTGAAAGTTCTATATTTTGTCTTTGATAAGCAGGTACTCTTTCTAATTCGTCCACTTTTGAAATAGAATTATGGAATTTATAATTAAATTCTTTTAATTTTTTTCTTCTTTCATCAGTTCTTAATTTCATCGATTCCTTAATTGTCATATCCATTGGAGAAATATGTTCAAAAGTAACAACTTCGTTGTCGGTGACATTAATCTTTTTCATGGTGATATTTAATTCTTCTGGAATTTCTTCTACAACTATTGCTGTAGCAGGTTTTGAGCCTAGCAATGCATTTTCCACTTCGGTATATTCTTCAAGAGTATAGCGTATGATTCCATTTTCTGTCAGTTCAGTTACTGGAACAAATTGTATTGGTTCATTTACTTTAATATCCCTTGTTTCATTACTTAGTTCAAATAAAGTTCTAGTTTCTTCCTTTTTTGCTGTTTCAGTCTTAAAAAGTGGTAATTCGAATGATAAAGTAGCTTGTTCTTCCTTTTCATATATTTTTGCTTCAACAACTTCTATTTGTTTAACCTCTGCTGATGATACAACAAAATCTAAGTCTTTAATAGGTGAAATAATTTCGAATGTCACATCTAAATTTTTAATAAACTCATTCATACCCATGAGTTCCTCGCTTTTTAGAATAACTTTTGCAGGGGCTTCAACAACTTCTTGTTCTTCTTCTAAAAGTTCAAAGACAATTCGGTCTTCGGTTTTAGAGACAGGCGTTTCCGTTTCATGATGAAATGAGGGAACTGTTGTTTTTGTCAAATCGTACTCGTTTTTTTGATCGTCACCAAGTGTGTGAATAATCTTTGGAGGTTCAACATTTACAATTTCGCGTTGTTGTTCGATATCAAAACCGGTTGCAATTATGGTTACAGATATTGAATCTCCTAGAGTCTCATCTTCACCTACACCCATAATAATATTGGCATTGTGTCCTGCTTCATTTTGGATATAATCGTTGATTTCTCCAATTTCATCAATTGTGATTTCATCTGCACCAGAAACGATGAGCAACAATACGTTTTTGGCTCCAGTAATTTTATTGTCGTTTAATAGAGGAGAATCTAAAGCTGAAATTATACCTTCTTTTGCTCTATTAGCACCAGTAGAAACTGCGGATCCCATTATCGCTGTTCCACTATTGGCCAAAACTGTTTTGGCGTCTTTTAAATCTATATTTTGAGTATAGTGGTGTGTGATTACTTCTGCGATACCTCTTGAGGCTGTAGCCAAAACTTCATCGGCTTTAGAAAATCCGGCTTTGAAGCCTAAATTTCCATATACTTCTCTAAGTTTATTGTTATTGATTACAATCAAAGAATCGACTTGTTTGCGCAGTTTGTTAATACCATTCTGTGCTTGTTCTAGTCGAACTTTTCCTTCGAAGGAAAACGGCAATGTTACGATTCCTACTGTTAAAATATCTCTTTCTTTCGCCAATTGAGCAATTACTGGCGCTGCACCTGTACCCGTTCCTCCACCCATTCCTGCGGTGATAAAAACCATTTTGGTGTTGCTGTCAAGCATTTTTTCTATTTCAGCAATACTTTCTATCGCTGATTGTTGTCCTACATCAGGATTTGCTCCTGCACCAAGTCCTTCAGTTAAGTGAACGCCTAATTGAATTTTATTAGGCACTGAACTGTTGTCTAAAGCTTGAGAATCGGTATTGCAAACGATAAAATCTACGCCTCTAATACCTTGCTTGAACATGTGGTTTATGGCATTACTTCCGCCTCCACCAACACCTATAACTTTTATTACATTTGATTGGTTTTTTGGTAAATCAAAAGAAATACTGCCAAATTCTGAGTTGCTCATCATCTTATGGGTTTTTATTATTTTATTATTTTAATTTTTTCTTTATTCTGCGTTGTCTAAGAATTCTTTAATTTTTCCCAAGTAACCGCTTAAGTCAAAAAAGTTTTTTTTGTTTGAAGTTGTTACAGGTTGAGGTGTTATTTTATTTTGTATCTCATCTTTTATTATCTCCTCTTCAATAATTTCAATTATTGGCGGTCTAACGATTTTAGCTTCTGTATGTTGTTCTAATTTGACAGCACTTTGCGTTTTGTTTTCAATGCTATTCATCACCAAGCCTACTACGGTTGCATACAATGGGCAGGATATTTCCTCATCAGAGTTGCCAGCTAAATGTTCGTTTGGATAGCCAATTCTAGTATCGATTCCTGTAATATATTCTACTAATTGTTTGATGTGGTTCAATTGAGAACCTCCACCAGTCAAAACTATTCCAGCGATCAACTTTTTTCGTGGATCATCGTGTCCGTACTCTTTGATTTCTGTAAATACTTGTTCAATTATTTCAACAACACGTGCGTGAATTATTTTTGACAAATTCTTTAGCGAAATTTCCTTTGGGTCTCTTCCTCTTAAACCTGGAATTGAAACGATTTCATTGTCTTTATTTTCTCCAGGCCAAGCTGATCCAAATTTAACCTTCAATAATTCAGCTTGTTTTTCAATAATAGAACATCCTTCTTTAATGTCATCGGTGATTACATTTCCACCAAAAGGGATTACGGCTGTGTGGCGAATAATGCCGTCTTTGAAAATCGCCAAATCTGTTGTTCCACCTCCAATATCTATCAATGCAACACCTGCTTCTTTTTCTTCTTGGCTTAAAACCGCATTTGCCGAAGCAAGTGGTTCCAAAGTTAAGCCTGAGAGTTCAATGTTGGCACTTTGAACGCACCTTGCAACGTTGCGAATTGACGATGCTTGTCCTACCACTACGTGGAAACTCGATTCTAATCTGCCGCCATACATTCCTATAGGTTCTTTAATATCGGATTGTCCGTCGATTTTGTATTCTTGTGGCAAAACATGTATAATTTCTTCGCCCGGCAACATAGCCAACTTGTTTACTTGTTCTATCAAAAGTTGAATGTCATTTCCAGAAATCACTTCCTCTGCATTGTTTCTTATGATATAATCACTATGTTGAATACTACGAATATGCTGGCCTGCAATTCCTACAACCACATTATTTATTTTGTAACCTGATTTGTTTTCTGCTTCAAGCACCGCTTGCTGAATAGATTGAATGGTTTGAGTGATATTGTTAACAACACCTCTAGCTACGCCAAGACTTTTGGATTTTCCAACGCCAAGAATTTCTAGTTTACCGTACTCATTTTTTTTGCCTATCATGGCAACTATTTTTGTTGTCCCAATATCAAGTCCTACTGCAATATTCTCTTTTTCCATTTTCTATTTTTTAGTACATACCACTTGCTGCGCAAATCTCAAGTCGATGGTTTTGTATTTATTTAACGAACTATCTAAAATCGCTTTTTGAAAAAAAACTTTATAATTATTCAGTTTGGCGTTCATTCTTACTGTTCCACCAAAATCAATTTGATAATTATAATTTCTGTTCAATAATATTAAGCTTCCTTTTGGCATAATCTGAACACCAATGATGTTTTTTTTCAAAAACTCATCGTCATGTATGATACGAAATAATTTGGCTAATTTTTCGCTGTTTTTTTTATTTATTACCCCCGAAACAAGTGGAACTCTAGCTGTATAATTTGCCGATAATGGCATCTTATTCCCTTTATAATCAATGTAGAAAGAATTGTCTCCATCAAAAACTCGAGCTACTGGAGTTTTTTGTTTCACTACTGCTTTCATTACCCCATCAATGCTCACAAACACATCAGATTTTTCTATCATTTCGTGTGAGTTCAGCCTTTTTTCCAATTTGTTCAAATTTAATTTATCTTTACCTATACTTTTAGCGTCTTTATTATTTTCTATTAACAATTTATTAACCGTTTCTTGACTCACATACGGCGCGTCTTCTCCTACAAAAACAACCGTAGATTTTGACAATTTTCTGTTATTATTGCGATCCGATGTAAACGAATACAAAAAGATGACCAATGAAAACATTAGTATTAATCGAATATTTGTCCAATTAAAGTGTTTCATTTAATGCTTTTTTAATTGTTGATACCATTTCGCCAATATCTCCTGCACCTATGGTTACAATAACGGTTGCTTGACTTTCCAAAATTGTTGGAATCAATTCCTGTTTTGAAACCAATTTCTTATTTGAATTTCCTATTTTATCTAATAGCCAACTTGAAGTAATGCCTTCCATTGGTAATTCTCTTGCGGGATAAATATCTAATAAAATTACTTCATCAAAAGCAGCTAAACTTTTGGCAAAATCGTCGGCAAAATCTTTAGTTCTGCTAAACAAATGGGGTTGAAAAACAGCTAAAACTTTTTGGTTTGGATACAATTCTGTAACCGCTTGATGCACTGCATTGATTTCGGTTGGATGGTGTGCATAATCATCTATATAAACTAAATTATCAGTTTTGATTTGGTATGAAAATCGTCGCTTTATTCCTTTAAATGAGTGTAGAGCACTAGCAATGTTTTCAGTTGTGATGCCGAAAGTTTTTGCCATTGCTAATGCCATTAGGGCATTCGTTAAATTGTGTTTTCCTGGCAAACCAAATTCTAAGTTTACTAAGGTTTCGGATGGCGTTTTCACATCAAAAACATATTGACTATTTATTATTCTAATGTTAAAAGCAGAGAAATCAGCAGCTTCATTTACGGAACAAGTAAGCCCTTTTAGAGATAGTTCATTTGTGATGAAAAGTTTGCTTTTGTCTTCTATTTTATCAGCAAATTCTCGGAAAGATTCTTCAATTGATTCCTTGTCTCCATAAATATCCAAATGATCTGCATCCATTGAGGTTACGCAGGCAATATCTGGGTGTAAATGCAAAAAGGAACGGTCAAATTCGTCGGCTTCGACAACGGTAATTGTTTTACCATTTCCAATTAAATTTGAATTATAATTTTCTACGATTCCTCCAACAAATGCTGTTACATCTGCGCCACTTTCATATAAAATGTGTCCTAAAATACTAGAAGTAGTTGTCTTTCCGTGAGTTCCAGCCACTGCAAAACAAAAAGTGTCTTTCGTTATAAGTCCTAGAACTTCAGCTCTTTTTTTTAATTCATAATTTCTTTCCACAAAATAATTCCATTCCGAATGTGTTTTTGGAACCGCTGGTGTAATAATGACAAGGGTATTTTCTACGTAATAATCATCAGGAATTAAATCGATTTTATCCTCAAAGTGAATAGCAATTCCCAGCTGATTTAGCTCTTTGGTGAGCTCAGTTTCTGTTTTGTCATAACCAGATACATTCTTGCCGATGGCTTTGAAATAGCGCGCCAAAGCACTCATCCCGATTCCTCCGATTCCTATAAAATAGACATTTTGTATTTGATTTAAATTCATTTTTTTTATTTTAATTTCAATGTAAATGACAATTCATTTTTTAACACGTTCGATATGCAACTTCTAAATTGACATTGATATTGCTATTTAATTAGTTTCACAATTTCGTCAACTATCTGTTTTGTTGCATTTGGCAAAGCCAAATGTTTGATATTTTTGCTCAACTGCTCTTGTTTTCCTTTGTCTTTCAATAATGCTTCAAAAACAATGCTGAATTGTGTATCCAACTCGGATTCTTTTAGCATTAAAGCTCCCTTTTTATCTACAATTGATTTTGCATTTTTGGTTTGATGATCTTCGGCAACATTAGGAGATGGAATAAATATCACGGGTTTCCCTACAATACACAATTCAGAAACCGATGATGCACCAGCTCTAGATATAACAATATCAGCAGCGGCATAAACCAAATCCATTCTATCTATAAACGCTAAAACTTGTACATTATTCGAATTGTATTTTTTATAATCTTCAAAATATAATTTTCCACATTGCCAGATAATTTGAACATTTAGCGTTTCTAGATTAGCCAATTCTTTTTCAATTAATTGGTTTACTCTTCGTGCGCCAAGGCTTCCGCCAAGAACCAATAGCGTTTTTTTATTGGTATCTAAATTGAAATAGTGAATAGCTTCTGCTTTTTTACTTTCGATGTCGATTAAATCTTGACGAACTGGATTTCCGGTCAAAATCATTTTTTCTTTTGGAAAAAAACGCTCAAGATTTTCATAAGCCACACAAATTTTATTGGCTTTTTTGCTTAAAATTTTATTTGTAATACCGGGATAGGAATTTTGTTCCTGAATCACAGTTGGAATATGCAACACATTGGCCATTTGCAAAAGGGGTCCTGAAGCAAAGCCGCCAGTTCCTATGACTACATTGGGTTTGAATTCTTTAATTATTTTGCGCGATTTCCATAAACTATTGATTAATTTGAATGGAAAGAGTGCGTTTTGTAGGGTCAATTTTCGTTGTAAACCAGCAATCCAAAGTCCTTTGATTTTGTATCCTGATTGAGGTACTTTTTGCATTTCCATTTTATCTTTTGCTCCAACAAAAAGGAATTCGGCATTAGGGAAACGAGATTTTAGTTCATTGGCAATCGCGACGGCTGGGTAGATATGTCCACCAGTTCCGCCACCACTTAATATGAATTTTAAATTTTCCATTTTTCCTAAAAGATTATTTTAACCAATCAAGTTCTTATTTATTCAGCACAGCATTCATTGGATTATTGGTTTTATCTTCGATAGAATAGTTTTCATCAGCAGCCATTTCTGCTTCATTTTCTTCTTCTAACTGCTTGTCAATCAATTTTTGTAAAGCCGCTTCTCTTCTTGCTTTATCGCTTAATTCTTGTGCAATTTCTTCTTCTTTTTTAGTGACATTGATGATAATTCCTAAGGCGATACACGACATCCAAATAGAACTTCCTCCGCTACTTATTAAAGGTAATGTTTGTCCTGTTACAGGCAATAATTCTACCGCAACAGCCATGTTGATCATCGCTTGGAAGATCATTGGAAATCCTAATCCTACAACTAAAAGTTGTCCAAATGGCGAGTTGGCTTTATGAGCTGCTATAACGAATCTAAAAAACAATAGTAAATATAAAAGCAATATTCCGAGACCACCGATTAATCCCCATTCTTCGACAATAATTGCATATATAAAATCAGATGAGGATTGTGGTAAAAAGTGTTTTTGCACGCTTTTTCCAGGACCTAATCCGTAAATTCCTCCCGACGCAATGGCAATTTTTGCTTTTTCTATTTGATAATCATCTTCTCCGGGTTTGTCAGTGCTGAAGTTTTCAATTCTACTTTCCCATGTATTCACTCTACTAAACAAATTGGAATCTGGGAACACTTTTGACATTCCGTAAAAAAGAATTAAGGCTACAATTCCAGTTCCAATGATTAAACCTAAATATTTCAAAGGATATTTTCCAACGAAAGTGATCATTACTACCATGGAAAAAATTAATGCTGTAGTAGAGAAATTGGCAGGCAGAATTAAGCCTAAAGTGATAAAAACGGGAATCCAAAGCTCTATAACTGATTTCTGAAAGGTTATTGGTTCGTCATTTTTTTTCGATAAATACCGCGCTACAAATACAAATAATACTATAGCTGCTAACGTAGATGTTTGAAATGACACGCCAATAAAGGGTAACTGTATCCATCGACTTGCGTTGGCACCAGCTATTACAGTTCCTTTTATTAAAGTATAGACTAGCAATAACCAAACTATTGGTAAAGCAATTTTTGAAAGTCCGCGATAATAATGAAACGGTACTTTATGAACCCAATAAATGATGATAAGCCCAATAAAAATATGAGCTAAATGTTTTAATAAATAACTTATTGTATTTCCTGTTCCTTGCCCAATGTATGCCAAATTACTACTCGCACTAAAAACAGGCATAAATGAAAACAAAGCTAACAGAGACACGAATGTCCATATTACTCTGTCTCCTTTAAGATTGTTTACTAGTTCTTTCATTATAGGTTGTGGGTTATGGGATATAGGTTTTGGGTCTAGGACCTAACACCTTAACGTAGTGCTTTTTTTATAAATGTTTTACCGCTTGCTTAAATTGATTACCTCTATCCTCATAATTTTCGAATAAATCGAAACTAGCACATGCAGGAGATAATAAAACCGTATCTCCTTTTTCTGATAATTTTTGAGACATTTTAACCGCATCTTCCATAGTATTGACTTCAATCATCATATCGACCACATTGCCAAAAGCATCTATTATTTTTTTATTGTCAACTCCCAAACAAATAATAGCTTTTACTTTTTCACGAACCAACCACATCAATTCGTTGTAATCATTTCCTTTGTCAACGCCACCCACAATCCAAACGGTTGGTGTAGTCATACTGTCCAGTGCAAAAAAAGTTGCATTGACGTTAGTGGCTTTCGAATCGTTGATGTATTGCACATTTTGAATTTTAAGCACTTTTTCTAAACGGTGTTCCACTCCTTGAAAATTGGATAAGCTTTCTCTAATGGTCGCATTTCTAATTTTCATCAATTTTGCTACAGAAGTTGCTGCCATTGCATTTTTCATATTATGCTTTCCTTCAAGTGCCATAGTTTCGGTTTCCATTGTGAATTCTTCCTCGTTGATGATGTTTACTTCCATTGTTTTTTCTTTTATAAAGGCTCCAAGTTCGAATGTATTTGTTAGCGAAAAAGGAATTAATTGTGCTTTTGTTTTATTGTTTTTTAACCATTCTCCGATAGCTTCGTCATCTGCATCGTAAATAAGGAAATCTTCCTCCGTTTGGTTCATTGTTATTCTAAATTTTGATGCGATATAATTTTCATATTTATAGTCATATCGGTCTAAATGATCTGGACTGATGTTAGTAATTATCGCAATATGTGGCTTGTAATTTATAATTCCATCCAACTGAAAACTACTGATTTCTAAAACGTAACTATCGTATTTATCTTCTGCAACTTGCAAAGCAAAACTCTTTCCGATGTTGCCACCAATGCCAACATTCAGTCCTGCTGATTTTAGCAGATGATAGGTCAACATTGTCGTTGTTGTTTTTCCATTACTTCCTGTAATTGCTATTGTGTTTGCTTTTGTGAATGGTGCAGCGAACTCAATTTCTGAAATAACTGGAATTCCTTTTTCGACAAGTTTAATTACAATTGCTGATTTTTTTTCAGAAATTCCGGGGCTTTTCATCACCACGTCTGCATTTAAAATCAGTTCTTCTGTATGCTTTTCTTCTTCCCAAGCAATGCCATTATCGACAAGAACTTCTCTGTAATTTTCTTTAATTTTTCCGTAATCAGACACAAAAACATCATATCCTTTTTTCTTGCCCAAAATAGCCGTTCCAACTCCGCTTTCGCCACCACCAAGGATTACTAATCTCATTATCTTAATTTTAAAGTAATTATTGATACGATGGCAAGCATGATGGCGACAATCCAAAATCGGGTGACAATTTTACTTTCGTGATAGCCTTTCTTTTGATAATGATGGTGTAAAGGCGCCATTAGAAATATTCGTCGGCCGTCGCCAAAACGTTTTTTTGTGTATTTGAAATAAGCTACTTGCACAATAACAGAGAAATTTTCAGCCAAGAAGATTCCGCATAATAATGGTATGAGCAATTCTTTTCTAACCGCGATAGCCAATACTGCAATCACAGCACCAATAGTTAAACTGCCCGTATCTCCCATAAATACTGATGCCGGATAGGAATTGTACCATAAGAATCCGATCAATGACCCTACAAATGCCGAAATAAATACTGTCATTTCGCCTGAATAGGGGATGTACATAATGTTCAAATAATTTGAAAAAATAATATTTCCTGAAACGAAGGTGAAAATTCCTAACGCCAGGACTGAGACTGCTGATGTTCCGGCTGCTAGACCGTCGATACCATCGGTTAAATTTGCGCCGTTTGAAACTGCAGTTATAATAAAAATTACCATCGGAATAAATATTAACCAAGCCCATTTTTTATAACCATCTCCCATCCAGGATAAAGCTTCGGCATAATCAAATTCATTGTTTTTTACAAAAGGGATCGTCGTAGCTGTTGATTTTTCATAAACCGGTGCTGGTTTGATTTCGTTTACTGATACTTCTTTTAGGACATTATTCTTTGCGGTTTCAGTTCTTATGGTGACATCGGGGTTAAAATACAGTACTGAACCCACAATTATACCCAGTCCTACCTGGCCAAAGACTTTGAATATTCCTTTTAGACCTTCTTTGTCTTTTTTGAAAATTTTGATGTAATCATCTATAAAACCGATGATTCCCATCCACAAAGTAGTGACAATCAGCAATATGATGTATATATTTTGAAGTTTTGCTAAAAGAAATACTGGAATTAACGTAGCAAAAATGATAATTAACCCACCCATTGTTGGGGTTCCTGCTTTTTCTTTTTGACCTTCTAATCCTAGTTCGCGAACGGATTCTCCAATTTGTTGTTTCCTCAAAAAGCCAATTACTCTTTTTCCATAAATGGTGGACAAGAGCAAAGAAAGGATGAAAGCCAATGCTGATCTAAATGTGATATATTGAAAAACTCCTGTACCAGGAATATCCATCGTTTTGTTTAAATATTCAAATAAATAGTATAGCATAGTAAAGATTTTAGATTTTAGATTTTAGATTTTAGATTTTCAATCAAGCATGAAACCCATGTCCTTTAATCTTAAATTGGTTTATTTATTCATTTGGTTCAAAATTTCTTTTACAATTTTCATATCGTCAAAATCGTGACGTACACCTTGGATTTCTTGGTAAGTTTCGTGGCCTTTTCCTGCAATTAGTATAATATCGTTGGCCTGTGCGAGTTGACAAGCTGTTTTGATTGCTTGCTTTCTATCGGTTATTGATAATGATTTTTTGAAATTTTGAGGTTCAATACCTTGCTCCATTTCGTTAATAATAACCTCTGGGTCTTCATTTCGAGGATTGTCTGATGTTATGATTGTTTTGTCACTTAATTCAGTTGCAATACCCGCCATTACTGGTCGTTTGGCTTTGTCTCTATTGCCGCCACAGCCCACAATTGTAATCAATTGTTCGTTTTTTGTTCGAATATCATTAATCGTTTTTAGTACATTTTCTAATGCGTCGGGCGTATGAGCATAATCTACAATTGCAGTTATATTTGAATTGGAAACAATGAATTGAAAGCGACCTGAAACACTTTCTAAATCAGATAATAATCGAAGTACTTCCAGACTTTCTAATCCTAGTTCGATGGCTGTTCCATAAATGGCTAACAAATTATAGGCATTGAAAGTCCCAATTAGCTTTACCCAAACTTCGTTACCGTTAATTTTCAACAACAAGCCGGACAATTGGTTTTCGAGAATTTGTGCTTTATAGTCGGCGTACGATTTTAGAGCGTAAGTCTTTTTTTTGGCTGAGGTGTTTTGCAACATCACTTGACCGTTTTTGTCGTCAATGTTTGATAGTACGAAAGCCGTTTTTGGCAAATGGTCAAAAAATGATTTTTTTACATCTCGATATGCTGCAAAAGTGGGGTGATAATCCAAGTGATCGTGAGACAAATTAGTAAAAATCCCGCCAACAAAATGCAATGCTTCAGTGCGTTTTTGATGAATCCCGTGGGAACTCACTTCCATAAAGCAATATTCCACGCCAGCCTCAACCATTTCTTTTAGATAATGATTTATTGTTAATGAATCTGGCGTGGTGTGCGTTGCTTTATATTCTACCTCATCAACCAATATTTTTACTGTTGATAATAATCCAACTTTGAAACCTGCTTTTTTAAATAATTGGAATAATAAAGACGCAATTGTGGTTTTCCCATTCGTTCCTGTAATACCAACTAATTTTAAACTTTGTGAAGGATTTTCAAAATAATTTGCAGCCATAAAAGCTAATGCTTTATTGGTGTCTTTTACTTGAATATAGGTAATTCCAGGCGTTAAAATTTCTGGTAAAATATCGCAAACTATGGCAATAGCACCATTCTGAATCGCCGTTGCAATAAAATCATGACCGTTTGAAATCGTACCTCGAATTGCTACAAAAGCATCATTTTCGACAATTTTTCTAGAATCAAATTCTATTTTATTAATAGCAGTATCTGTCGAACCCTTTACGGCTTCGATGGCTACTTTGTAAATGATTTCTTTTAAAATAATCACGATAATTCTAATGTTATAGTTGTGTTTTTGTCTAATGGTTCGCCGGCTTGAATGGATTGTCTTTTGACTTTTCCTATGCCAATTATTTTTACTTTCAATCCAAGATTTCCAAATAAGGCTACCGCATCCATTCCTGCCATTCCTTTTACGTTTGGAATTGTTGACCTTTGTTCTTTCTGCTCTTTAGCATAGTAAGAATCATAGTCTTTTTCTTGTTTTAGTATTTTTTTGTTGATGTTGTTAATCTCATTTGTTGAAGGTGCATCAGTAAAAATCTTTTGTGCAATTCGTTTGAAAACTGGACCTGCAACATCAGCACCGTAATAATTGTTTTTTGAAGTATTAGGCTTGTGAACTACAACTATGCAAGAATATTTGGGATTTTCAGCTGGAAAATATCCTACGAATGAAGAAGCGTAATATTTTTCGGAGCCTCCGTTTTTTGCATAATTTACTTGCGCAGTTCCCGTTTTTCCTGCCATAGAAAAATCTTTAGAATAAAGTGCTTTACCCGTTCCTTTTTTCACAACATTTGCTAAAACTGCCTTTATTTTCAATAAAGTTTCTTTAGAACATACTTTAGAATTCAGTACTACTTTATCATATTTTTTGATGGTTTTATCCCATTTTTTAATTTCGGTAACGATTTGTGGTTTTACCATTGCACCATTATTGGCAACAGCATTATATAAAGTGAGCGTTTGCAGTGGAGTTACAGAAACACCATAACCAAAAGCCATCCAGGGAAGTGAAAGATTCGACCAGTTTTTATCGCTTGGTTGAGGTATAAACGGTGCGCCTTCACCTTTGAATTCTAGGCCTAATTTTTTATTTAGACCAATAGCGTTGATGTGATCGACAAATTGTGATGGATTGTTTTTGTAATTATTATAAACAGCTTGGACCATAACAGTATTTGATGAAACCTCGAATCCACGTGCTAATGATATTTTTCCATAACCGCCATCGTGTGAATCTCTTACTGATTTTCCTGAATATTTAATTACACCACCGTAGGTATTAAAAACGGCACTTGTATCTATTTTTTTGTCTTCCAAAAGAACCATTAAATCCACTAGTTTAAAAGTGGAGCCTGGCTCGTGCGACTCAGCGTATGCATAATTTGTGGTTTCGTAATACGAACCATTTGTATGTCTCCCTAAGTTTGAAATCGCTTTTATCTTTCCAGTCTTAGTTTCCATAACGACCACACAACCATGATCCGCTTGATAAAGTTCTAATTGTTTTAACAAAGCGTGGTGCGCAATATCTTGAATGTAAACGTCTATCGTTGAAACTACATCATAGCCATCTTGTGGGTCAACTTCGGTAGCATCACTAATAGGTTTCCATTGCCCTTTTGCAATTTTTTGTTTCAGTATTTTACCATCTTTACCGTTGAGATATTTTCTGTAAGCCCATTCAATTCCTTTTCCATCTGGTGTTCCATCAGGATTTTTTCTTTCATAACCAATGGTTCTCTCTGCTATTCCACCAATGGGGTGTTCTCTAACCGTTTCTTGTTCAATGATAATTCCTCCTTTGAAAGCTCCTAATCTAAATAATGGAAACCCTTTGATTTTTACGAATTCGGTATAACTCAAATCGCGCGCTACTAAAAAATATCTATTTTTGTTGGCTCTGGCTTTTCGCAATTCGTGGAGAAAAAAACTACTGGGTTTTCTCAAAAGAAGGGAGAGTGAATCAGCTAATTGTTTAACATTTTTCTCGAATACTTCCGATTTTGGAGCTACAGCATCGAATCGTATTTCATAGTTTGGAATAGAAGTCGCTAGCAAGCTTCCATCTGCTGAATAAATATTTCCTTTATTGGCAGGAATTACAAAATTTTTAACGGTTCTTTCTTTGGCTAATTTTCGGTAATAATTACCTTCGACCCATTGGATATTAGTCAATTTAATAGCAATAGCAAGAGCCATCAAAAAAATGATGACTGCCACTAGATATATTCTGTAGGATATGTTTTTATCTTCTACTGCCATAATTTTTGAAAGAAATTTTTCTTTTCTACTATTTTTTTGACTTTAATTTTTGTTGGAGGGACTGTCGATGGAAAAATTTGTTTTTCAGCCATTTTTTCTGAAACAGTCGATTCCATTTTTAGTTTCATTAATTCCGAACGTCTATCTACAAATTCTGAACGAAGTTCTTTTACCTGATTTGTCAGCTCGGCAATCTTAAATATTTTTTGCTCAAAACGCTGCGTATTAGCAATCATTATTATAGCAAGAACAATCAAAAAAACGATGAAACGCCAGCTTTTTATTGCATCATCTTGAATAAGAAAACGTGCTTTCAATATGCCATACACTCCGTTTTTCATTTTTTCTCTGCTATTCTTAATTTGGCACTTCTTGCTCTATTGTTGATTTTGATTTCGGCATTATCAGGAACAATCAATTTTTCGATAGATTTGAATGGAACTGAAAAATTTCCAAAAAAATCACGCTCTGGTTCCCCTTCGAACATTCCGTTTTTGATGAATCTTTTTACCAATCGGTCTTCTAATGAATGATACGAAATGACGCTTAGTCTCCCGCCGGGATTTAAAATCTCTAACGATTGTTCTAGAAATTCTTTCAAAACATCCATTTCCTGATTGACTTCAATGCGGATCGCTTGATAAATTTGTGCCAACACTTTATTTCTGACTTTCTCAGGTAAATATTTTGCCAAAACATCTTTCAGTTCATTTGTAGTACTAATAGGTTGGTATTCTCTAGCTTCAATAATTGTTCTTGACAAAGCCGGTGCATTTTTTAATTCTCCATAATCCAAAAACACTCTTTTTAGATTGGCATCATCATATTCATTAACTACTCTAAAGGCGTTCAAATCATTTTTTTGACTCATTCTCATATCCAAATCAGCATCAAAACGGGTTGAAAAACCTCTTTCTGCGACGTCAAATTGATGAGAGGAAACACCCAAATCGGCCAAAATCCCATCGACACTTTTCACTCCGTAAAACCGCAAAAACCTTTTTATGAATCTAAAATTTTCATTAATAAGAGCAAATCGTTCGTCGCGGATAGTATTGGCTAAAGCATCTTCATCTTGATCAAAGGCAAACAATTTACCGTTTGGACCTAATCGACTCAAAATTTCTCTTGAATGTCCGCCACCTCCAAAAGTCACGTCAACATAAACGCCGTCGGGTTTAATGTTCAAACCATCTACCGATGTCTGAAGCAAAACTGGATTATGATATTCCATTGTCGTCATTTGTGTTTCCCATTACTTCTTCGGCTAAATCTGCAAAATCTACATCTTCACCGCTAATCGATTTTTCATATAAATCTTTATCCCAAATCTCCACAATATTCACTGCCGATGAGAAAACAACATCTTTCGAAATGTTGGCAAAAATCACCAAATCTTTTGGCACCAATAATCTTCCTAAAGCATCGATTTCAACCACTTTGACACCAGCTGTAAATCGGCGAATGAAGTCGTTGTTTTTCTTAACGAATCGATTGAGTTTGTTGATTTTTTGCATCATCAAATTCCATTCTTCCATTGGATACAATTCTAAACAAGGTTGAAATACAGAACGCTTTAGGACGAAACCGTTTTGAAGTGACGAAGCCAATTGCTTTTTCAAAGGCGCAGGCAGAAGTAGCCTTCCTTTGGCATCGACTCTACACTCGTATGTTCCGACAATAGTATTCAAGGTGAAATTTATAAAAGATGTTGAGCAAAAATATAAAATTTATTACCACAATTTACCACAATTTACCACTTTGTTAATAAGTTTTACCACTTCTCATTAAAAACGACTAGTTTTTAGTGAATCAGTGCATTAGCCGATTTTTAATACTTTGTTAAGAATTGTTGAATTTCAGAAACAAATCGGTTATAATAATGCAAAAAAATTATTTTAAATTGAAATTTGAAAGAACTATATTTAGAAATTCTAAAAAAAGAAATCGATATAGTTATTAACAATTTTTATTACTTTAAATGCATAAAATTTGATTTCAAAAATTCTTTTTAATTTTTTATAACCTATATTTGTTGAAATTGAAAAATTGCGATAAATCGTATGGAAAAGCACTATAAAAAAGATGGTAAATACAGCTATTATGAAGCTGGCGAAGGAACTCCAATTGTTGTCTTGCATGGTTTAATGGGAGGTTTGAGCAATTTTGATGCTGTCGCCAATCATTTTTCTGAGAAAGGATATAAAATTGTAATACCCGATTTGCCAATTTACACTCAAAGTATTTTAAAAACTAATGTGAAGGCATTTGCAAGGTATGTGAAGGATTTTATTACGTACAAAGGATTTGACAGAGTTATTTTGTTGGGGAATTCACTTGGGGGACACATCGCTTTGTACCATACAAAGATGTACCCTGAAAAAGTGGCTGGTCTTGTACTAACCGGTAGTTCAGGGCTTTATGAAAGTGCTATGGGTGACAGTTATCCTAAAAGAGGGGATTATGAATATATAAAAAAGAAAGCGCAAGATGTTTTTTATGACCCAAAAATGGCTACTAAGGAACTTGTTGACGAAGTATATGCATCGGTAAACGATAGAATCAAATTGATAAAAACGTTGACCATTGCAAAAAGTGCTATACGTCATAATATGGCGAAAGATTTGCCAAAAATGCATGTTCAAACTTGCTTAATTTGGGGAAGAAATGACTTTGTGACACCACCTTCTGTTGCAGAAGAATTTAACGAATTATTGCCAAATACGACCTTATATTGGATCGAAAAATGTGGACATGCCGCAATGATGGAACGCCCCGATGAGTTCAATCGTTTGCTTGAAGAATGGCTTTCTAATACTCATTTAAAAGCACACTAAGTACTTAACTCATGAAAATTAACACAGCAGAATTTATTGTTAGCAACTCCGAAGTGTATAAATGTCCGAAAGACTTTTTGCCAGAATATGCTTTTATAGGCCGATCCAATGTTGGGAAATCTTCCTTGATAAATATGCTGACCAATCATAAAAATTTGGCAAAAACTTCAGGAAGACCCGGTAAAACACAATTGATCAATCATTTTAAAATCAATAACAATTGGTTTTTGGTCGATTTGCCTGGTTATGGTTATGCCAAAGTCTCGAAGAAAACAAAGTCTGTTTTTCAACAATTTATCACTGATTATTTCGAGACGAGAGAGCAACTTGTTTGTGCTTTTGTTTTGATTGACATTCGGCACGAAGCGCAAAATATCGATATCGAATTTATGGCGTATATGGGCGAAAGTGAAATTCCGTTTTGCATCATTTTTACCAAAGCCGATAAAATCAGTAAAGTAAAAATTGATTCGCACATTGCAGCTTACAAAAAGCAAATGTTTGCCAATAATTGGGCGGAAATGCCTCAGTATTTTGTTACTTCTGCAACCGAATCTACAGGAAAAGAGGAAGTTTTAAGCTATATTGAGGAAGTAAATCAAGAAGTTTTTAAGAACAATAGTGAGTTTTAAAACGGAAATTCCAAAAATTAAAATTCCAAATTCCAAATTCCAAATTCCAATCATTACAATAGGAATTTGGAATTTCCTTTTAGATTTCTATTTCTTCAATTCCAATTTCTCTGCAAAATAATCGCAAAAGTCTTGCATCGTTGCCGACATTTTTTCGTCGCCCGTAGCTCTTTGAAAAGTTTCTGTCATCGAAAGCAAGGTTTGATGAAAAAAGATTTTCATATCATCAACAGCCATATCTTTTGTCCACAATTCGATACATTTTGTCGATTTTTCGTCACTGTTCCAAACTGAAAGCATAAATGCTTTTGCTTCTTCAAGTTCTACTCCGCCTTCAACCGCAGCCCACGACAGTTTTTCGGGAACTCGGTTTTCGTCTAATTGGACATTTATCTTAATTTGGGATGTATTGTTATTCGCCATTTTTTTTAGGTTTGTATTTAGATTTTTCAAATAGTTCTTTTGCATTCATTTTTAGCATTGTTTCTAGCGGCACATCGTTATTATTCATATAAGACCGCACCATTTGCCAACCTATCCAAGTGCCGACTTTTCCTGGAGATTCATTGTCAATTTCGAGATAAAATTTAGAAAATGGAGCAGTATTTATAAAGCGATTACCCAATTTTGGATCTTTGCTATACAGCAATTCGTTTTCCAGAAAATACCGCCACATATAGCTTTCGTTTTCCTCACACCATTTATTTTGTTCTGGTGTATAACCTATTTTGTCCCCATCTGAAAAGTCAGGCAGAAGTAAATCCTTTAGATACAATTGTTTTCCAAAATAGATCATCTGACTCAAAAAAGACGTATCTCTAATTGGTGCTATTTTTTGCGCAGAAAAACTCGAAACTACATCCGGAAGGATTTGTTTTTGCTCGAAATTTTGTTTTAGATAGTTGGGGAATTGATAAAACTTATGGTTTTTGCCCAAATACAATTCTAGAGAAATAATTAATAAACTGTCCGTGTAAATAACCTTATTGTTATAATCCATTTCCGAAATTACGGTGATTAGTTTTGGAGTTTTACTTTCCGGAAAATAAAACTTTATGTGTTTAAAAAGAGTGTTCAGTTCTTTTTGAACAGGGTCAAAATTGGAGTATTTTTTTTGCACTTCGGTATACAATTCCCGCCAAAGTGGATCTTTCATTTTATTGAGCCATACGCTATCATTATTTCCTGATGGAAAAAAAAACGGAAATTGGTTCTTTAGTTGACCTAAATCTTCTGGCGCAGTTTCAAAAAACAGTTTGTCAAAGCGTTCTACTTTGAGTTCCATAGGGATTTCTTCGACTGCTTTTTCAACTTTCGATTTTTTGTCACAAGAAACGAAAGCAATTATTATGGTAATTATAAAAAGGATTCTTCTCATTTTATTTTTTTTAGCCCCGATAGCAGTGGAAATCCTTTTACTTTTTTCTTTAAAAAGTAAAAGATTACAGCGGATAGCGGGAATAGCTCCTGAAAATTATTATTTTTGCAAATATACAATACCTTCATTTTAAAAACCCAAACTATTATGTCTAAAATAAGTACACTACAAGTCGAAAAAGTAAATATTCATATTGTCAATTGGTTAAAAACCTATGCTGAGAACGCAAAAGTAAATGGTTTTGTTGTAGGGATTTCTGGTGGAGTCGATTCGGCAGTTACTTCGACGCTTTGTGCGCAAACTGGTTTGCCAACTTTATGTGTCGAAATGCCTATTCATCAAGCGCCAAGTCACGTAAGCCGTGGTCGTGAGCATATTGAACAATTGAAAAAAAGATTTCCAAACGTTTCTACTATTAAAGCCGATTTGACTCCGTTTTTTGAAACTTTTAAAACTATTGTTCCTGTTGTTTCCGATGTAGACAAAGTAAATTTGTCTTTAGCCAATACTCGAGCTCGTATGCGAATGACCACTTTGTATTATTTTGCAGGGATTCATGGTTATTTAGTTGCTGGTACAGGAAATAAAGTGGAAGATTTTGGAGTTGGTTTTTACACAAAATACGGCGATGGAGGAGTAGATGTAAGTCCAATTGCAGATTTGATGAAATCGGATGTGTATGCTTTGGGCAAATATCTGCAAATTCCAAACTCTATTTTAGAGGCATCACCAACCGACGGATTATTTGGTGATGACCGAACAGATGAAGATCAATTAGGTGCTAGTTATGATGAACTAGAGTGGGCGATGCTGGAGGATGAAAAGGGAAAAATCAGCGAAAATTTTTCAGGAAGGGAAAAAATCGTGTTCGATATTTATAAGAAATTGAATTCCATAAACCAGCATAAAATGAATGAAATTCCAGTTTGTTTTATCGCAAACGATATTAAGTAGTATTTTTCTAATATTTTTTGTGGGATTAATAAATTTTTTTATTAATTTTACTAATTGTTAAAATATAGGCAATTTTAAAAATTAATATTATGATAAAAGTTTGTTTCGCAAATAACCATCCGGTTGTGCATTTCGGGGTAAAATCGTATTTTAAAGATCACGACGGTATCTCAATAGTCGCCAATGTAGGGAATTTTTTAATGGTAAGAGATATTCTCCTTACTAAGGAGATTGATGTCTTGATTTTGGATCTTGAATTAGAAGGTCTTTCTAGTATTTTTGAAGTTAAAAATATCTTGAAAAATTTTCCTAAAACCAAAATTATTATATTTAGTGATCTTTCAGAGCAAATTTATGCGCCAAACGCTATAAAAGCAGGTGTTGCTGGATTCGTTTCTCAAAAAGAAAAACTAGAAACTTTGGGTCAGGCAATTATCAAAGTGAATCAAGGTAAAATTATCATTGACGAAACCGTAAAGAAAAATATGGCTCTAATTGCGAAGCAAAATAAAAGCGAGCGTTTGTACCGTAAACTTTCTAATCGCGAAGTAGAGGTGCTACGTTATTTGAGTGACGGTAAGAAAAACAATGAGGTTGCCAAAATTTTAGGTCTCAACGAGAAAACAATAAGTACTTACAAACTAAGACTATTGCAAAAATTGAACGTTACTAATTTAGTAGATTTGGTTAACAAAGCCAAAACACTAGAAATCGTTTAATTGTATCGCGACATTACTCGTCCTAGTTTTTTCGAAAAGGAATTGATAAGTTTAGAATAATCCATAGCCATAGATAAAGGCTCAATGTTATCAGAATCAGGTTCTGATGATATTGAGCTTTTTATTTCTTCGATGATTCGATCGACCAAATACCATCGTAAAGTTAGGATAGTTTCAGAAACATATTGATTTATGGTTTGGTCTTTTGTTTTGGGAAAAATATTTTGTCCTTCCCAATTATGCAATACTGCTTTTTCGTCCGCCATCAAAATATCGGTTACTTCCTGAGCAAAGTCAGGATGTAAATGCATTAAATACTGTTCGATGCTAAAATTTTCGCTTTGATTAAAATAGTTTATCAAGTTGTTGTAAATATCCCTGAACAACGGATTTGCGAGTTCGACTTCGTCTTCTTGTAAACTCAAATAAATGCGTTGAAATACTTTGTACTCTTTCTTTTCAATTACATCTTCGATTTCCCCAGCTTCATTTGTTTTCAGAAGTACATCTTCAAATTCCTCCGTTTTATTGCCGTACAGCAAAAGAATTTCAATAATTTTTCTTTCTAAACCATAAAGAATATCAACTTTTTGGATCTGAATTGGCGTTTCGTTTTTGACAACTTCAAAAGCTTTTTGTCCCGAAGCTGCGGGATTTTTTTGTTTTTTTCCAAGTTCAGAAATGTCTTTTTGAACTAATTGTGCCAAAGTGCTCACCAAAACTTGCTCTGAAATATCCATAATTCGAGAACATTCCTGAATGTAGATTTCCCGCTGAATCCGGTCTGGGATTTTAGAAATACTCACCACCATATCCCGAATTAAATCCGCTTTTTTAATGGGGTCATTTTTGGCATCATTCATCAACAAAGAGGCTTTGAACTGGATAAAATCCTTGGAATTTTCATTAAGATACTTGACCAATTCTTCATAAGGTGTTTTCTTAGCAAAACTATCCGGATCTTCGCCATCAGGGAAAGCACATACTTTTACGTTCATTCCTTCTTCGAGAATCAAGTCGATTCCACGAACAGAAGCGCGCAATCCAGCGGCATCACCGTCAAAAAGTACAGTAATGTTTTTTGTTAATCTATTGATTAATCGGATTTGGTCTGGTGTCAAAGCCGTTCCCGACGAAGCGACTACATTTTCTATACCCGCTTGATTGAACTGAATTACATCGGTATACCCTTCGACTAAATAACAATTGTTTTCTTTGGCAATGGCTTGTTTGGCTTGAAAAATTCCATATAATACTTTACTCTTGTGGTAAATTTCACTTTCGGGTGAATTGAGGTATTTTGCCGCTTTTTTGTCATTGGTTAGAATTCTTCCTCCAAAACCCAAAATCCTTCCCGACATACTTTGAATGGGAAACATCACTCTTCCTTTGAAACGGTCGAAAGGTCTATCTTCTTTCGGAATTGTTAAACCAGTGCTTTCTAGAAACTCTAATTTATAGCCTTTTCCTAAAGCTTCTTTGGTGAAAGCATCCCAAGTTTCAGATGAATAACCAAGCGCAAATTTCTTTATCGTTTCGCTAGTAAATCCTCTTTCTTTGAAATAAGAAAGCCCAATGGCTTTGCCTTCTTCGGAATGTAAAAGGGTGTTGTGAAAATAATCTTTAGCAAATTCAGAAACTAAATACATACTTTCGCGCACATCGGTATTGGCTTTTTCTTCATCGGTTTGTTCTGTTTCTTCGATTTCGATGTTGTATTTTTTGGCCAAAAACCGAATGGCTTCTGGATAAGTAAAATGGGAATGTTCCATCAAGAAAGCTACTGCATTTCCGCCTTTTCCCGAGCTGAAATCTTTCCAAATTCCTTTGGCTGGTGACACCATAAATGAGGGTGAACGCTCGTCTGAAAATGGACTCAAGCCTTTGAAGTTGCTTCCAGCGCGTTTTAATTGTACAAAATCCCCAATGACTTCCTCAACGCGGGCAGTTTCGAAAACGGTATCTATGGTGTTTTTTGAAATCAATTTGTTTCCTCCTAAGTATTGTAAAAATTCAAAGATACAAAGATTTAAAGCATATACTAAAATATTAAAATCCGTTTGTACACTAGATTTAAAATGGCAGGCTTTTTCTTGGAACATCGATTTTGTTTTTTAGAAGAACCCTTTATTTTATTGGCTTGGACGCTGAAATATGCTAATGGACCACGAAATATACACACGGACGCTGCTTTTTTTGAAATGGACGTTGTAAATGATGAAATGGACGTTGTTTTTTTTGAAAAGGACCCTGAAATATGCCAATGGACGTTGCTTTTTTTTAAAAGTACCTTATTAATTACCAAATGGACTGTGTTAGTGACCATTCCCACGCTTTGCGTTTGCTGCGGAAGTTCGGGAGTGGTTTACTCATTTTTGTTGATTGAGGTAAATAGGTTTTTAGTGGGCTTTTTTGGTTCTTTTGTAGCCAATACCATTGCTATTGTGGCGATTAAGTATTGGTAAACGATGATTTTATTTGTGTTTTTTATAAAATAAAGAATGAGAACAAAGTATTGTCGTTTTTTTTACCATATAAGGCATTTAAGTACATTTAAGTTTTTGATTGAATCGCTTATATGTGTTATGTGGTGCTATTAAATAGATAATTGTTACAAAACGACACTAATTGATTCTTTGTACTTTAAGTGATGAAAAATAATTTTATTCTTACTATTTGGTTGGTATTATTTTGTTTTTTACTTTAGCTTTGCTTAATCACTTTGTTGTGGAGTTTGGGAAATATAGTTTAATTTAATTATTTAAAGGTATGAGTAAAGGAAAACAATTTTTGCAGGAAGAGTATTTACCGGGTGCTTTGTTTATTAAAACAAGTTTTATTAGAGACCGGGAAGAATTGGTAACTAGATTTGCGGAGTATACTCCGGAATATTTGGTTGGGTTTGAATCGCAAATTACAACAGTAAAGCAGATTCAGGGGGCATTGGTGCTAACCGAAGCGCAGAAGCAGGCTACTGCGAATTTGTATTTGAAGGCTGATAGTGTGAATGTTGAGTTTAATTTTTTGAGTAGCTATTTTAAAAAGTGTAACCTTGAAACTAAAATTTTGAGTCAAGTGAAAAAAGATTTGACTGCTCGTAATATTGAGGGTGCTATCGCTAAAATTGCTGGTGTTGTTGAATTGATTGAAATTAATGCAGCTGCTTTGATTAGCAAGGGTATGGCTGCAAATTTTGCGGTGACTTTGACGGCTGATCGAGATTATCTGGAGGTACAGAATGTGTTGCAGAATGAGGTTAAAAATAAGGTTTCGGATTTGTATATTGTGAATAAGGCGGAGTACGATGCTTTGTATGATTATGTTGCTGAGATTGCGAATGATGGGAAAATTATGTACAAAGGAACGCCGAAAGCGAAGGAATATACGATTACAAAAATTATTGAGCGTATGCGCTCGGGGAATGGTGGAGCTGGCGATGTGCCTACTCCTACTGCTTAAAATTGAAACCGCCGAAAGGCGGTTTTTTTTTTGTTTTTACGGCTGTCCGCTACGCGAACCAGTAATTCAGTAATGGCACACGGATGACGCAGATAAAACGGATTTGCGCTGATTTGTTTTTAAAAATAGGTTTTTATCAGTTAGAATACGTGTCATCTGTGTTTCTTAATAGAAATTGTATAATTAAAGGCTTGTCATATATAATTAAGACCTTTGATTGGCGGTTTTTTTTGCTTGTTTTTTTTCACAAAGAGGCACAAAGATAGGCGTCAATTCGTTAATCTTTATTTGTAATTGCTTCACCAGTTCGCTTCGGTCGTGTCTGACTAAGGAAGAATCGCAAGTTAGTTGCTCACGTTATGTGATTTCTCCTCCGTCGAAATGACAAAATTAGAGTCAATTTTCCTTAACTTAATGATGTTGGGCACGAGCCAGCGCTATTGGTCTAGCTGTTTTATTTATTTGTGCTTGCAGGATCGGGTATATGCTATTTCGCAATCTATATTGACATGTCAAATAGACAGTTAATACCATAGCTAATTGACAAATAAATGTTATTTTTGCATCCGTAAAGCAGCAAATCTGAAAGCTTGTTCCCCCACAAACTTACTTATCTTGACATGAATCCAGAAACTCGTACATCCTATGACTGTATCAATTTTGATCAGGCATTTAAGGACAGCTTAACTTTTGTATCAGAAGTATGTGAAGTTCCGTTTGCTTTTATCACCCATCGCGATGCTAGCGATTCGCTAATCATAACAAAAATGGGATTTGATTCCGTAGCAATCCCGGAAGAGATTTTGCTTTACAATCAGAATGTTATACAAAAGGGTACCGTTATCACAATTTTTGACCTAAAGAAAGACTCAAAACAGCAATCTAATACCTCAAAACATTCGGGAACCGACTTCAATTTTTTTGTGGGATTACCTATATGTGATGCTCAAAATGTAGTTATTGGCTCAATTTGCATTGTAGATTTGAAAGCGAAAAAGCTTTCGATTTCGCAGTTAAAATCCTTGGAATATGCTGCCCAACAAATTAGTTACAAATTAGCAGCATTTGAACAAATTAAAGTTCAGTCAAATAAATTAGTAGAGAAAGATGCGCAATTAGAATTATTTGTAGACAATTCAAAAGAAATCGTTTATGAAATTGATTCAGATGGAGTCTATAGTTATGTGTCTAAAAATTGGACTACTTTTCTTGGCCATGAAATTGAAGAAGCTCTAGGAAAAAACATCGCATTATTTATACATCCCGAAGATTTAGAAATGTGTGTAGCGCATTTGAATACAATCGTTACAACGGGCAATTTCGAAAAGGAACTTGTATATCGCGTTTTGCATAAAGACGGTCATTATGTTTGGCATTCTTCCAATGTAAAATTTTCAGAAAAGGAAGGTAGACAAGTTATTATTGGAAGTTGTAGGGACATTACCAATTATGTTGAGGCTAAACAAAAACTTATACAACAAAAAGAATTTTATGAAAAAATACTAGATCAAATGCCAACCGATGTAGCTGTATTTGACCAAGATCATAAATACCTTTATTTGAATCAAGCTGCCATAAAGAACGATGAACTTAGGGCATTTATAATAGGCAAAGATGATTTTGAATATGCAAAACACACCGGCAGAGATGATTCCGCGGCGAAAGATAGACGAGCAAGATTTTTGCAAACCATAGCATCTAAAAATTTGATGCAATGGGAAGAGCGTATGATTAGTCCATTTACAGGTTTGACTTACTATCATAATCGTAGAATGAAGCCAGTTTTTGATAAAAACGGGGCTTTTGAAATGATGGTTGGATTTGCCGTTGATATCACCGAAAATAAAAAAATACAAGAAGAAACTCTTAAGAGCAAACAACTGCTTCGTAGTATTCTGGACAATATAGCTGTTGGAGTTATAATACAAGGGTCTCAATTCGAAATTTTACAAAGCAATGTTACCGCTTGCGAAATGTTAGGTCTGACCAGCAATCAGTTGAATGGGATGACATCGTTTGACGAACATTGGAAAGTAATTCATCCTGACGGCTCTGATTTTCCTCCCGAGGAACATCCTGGACCTAAAGCAATCCAATTATTAAAGCCGGTAAAAGATGTAGTTATGGGCGTTTATCGTCCTATTTATGGGGATAATGTCTGGATTTTAATTGATGCGGTTCCTGTATTTGATGATTTAGGAACCTTCCTTTATGCTGTAGTATCGTTTAATAATATTACGGAACTTAAAAAAATTGAAGACGAATTAAAAGTAAGTAATGAGCGTTTTAGTTATGCCAGCCAAGCCACTTCGGATGTAATTTGGGATTGGGATATGGGTACTAACAAAATTTCTTTTGGGGAAAATTACATTAAAATTTTTGGACATCAGGTTGAGAACAATACTCTTTTGTTGTCAGAATGGGGCAGTTTAATGCATCCAGAAGACATGGAAAGATGCAGTCTTAATTTTATTAATCATTTAAAAGATAAGACCATTGACAAATGGGCAGATGAGTTTCGTTTTTTAAAATCAGATGGAACTTATGCTTATGTTAATGACAAAGCAGTCATCATTAGAAATGACGAAGGCAAAGCAATAAGATTGATTGGGGCCATGCAAGATGTCACGGAAAGGAAAAAACTAGAAGATGAATTAAAAATAAGTAATGAGCGCTTTTCTTATGCCAGCCAAGC
>CAMBHH010000005.1 GCA_945866505.1 Flavobacterium psychrophilum | reverse complement strand
AGTGCCGAAAAAGTGATTTATCTAACTTCCAACATTAATTTTTTTATCAAGGACGAAATTCCTATCAAAACCTACCGTCTTTTCGCCAAAATACTAGTACAATGATTGCTTTGTATACTTGTCTTTACAGTTTTTAAATTGGCCACTGGCTCAGCTTTGTTGCATTTTTGTACTTTAAATTTAAGAACTGACTGCGGTTCAAAAATTAAACCTATAAGATTTTAGAAACCTTCTAGGTTTGGTTTGACAGAAAAACATTAACGAATGCCGTGCATCATTTTTTTCAAGAAAGGCGTCAATGAAAACAAAATTACAGCTGCAAGTCCTGTCAGGATAACAAATACCATAAAGAATTCGAATAAATTATGGATTTCAAATCCTGCAAAAATTGGATTGTGATCGCTAATTTGATTGGTCGCTAATAGTTGCAATTGCTCTGCAGTAGGTACAATCTTTTTATCTAAAACGGCTTGCAAATCAATACCGAGTTCTTTGGCTTTGATAAATTTATCGCCAGTTGCTGGCATAATCGCACCTAAAGTTCCAGCCAATGCATAACCTGAAGCATTGGATAAAAAGAACACTCCATACAACAAAGAAGAGAAACGTTTTGGAGATAATTTCCCAACCAATGACAATCCAATTGGTGATAGACACAACTCTGCTGCGGTTTGAATTAAATACAAAAGTATTAACCATTTAATGGCAAGAAGTCCACTGTTCCCTAAATCTTTCACGTTGTAAGCGATGATAAAATAACTCAAAGCGATTAAGGCCAATCCAAATGCTTGTTTCATTGGCGAAATAGGCTCTCTATCTTTGCTTCTTAAATAATCCCAAAGCATACTAAAGGGAATGGCAAAAGCAACCACAAATAATCCGTTAAAAATTTGAACCATAGACGGTGGCATATTCCAACCAAAGAAGTTTCTGTCGGTTTGATTATCGGCAATAAATGTCAATGAAGATCCCGCTTGTTCGAAAGCTGCCCAAAAGAAAATGATAAAGAAAGCAACAATGTAAATTACAAATATTCTATCTCGCTCAATTTTAGTCAATGAAGTGTCAGAAACTATTAATCCTGCTAGAGTTAAACCACTAGAATAAATTAAGGTATAAATTAAATTTTGTTCAAAAACAAAATGAATAATTGCGCCTAAAACTAAAAACACAATTCCTGCCATTATCAACGCTTTTTGAGAAAAAACTGCTTTTTGAGATTCACCTTCTTCAAAATCAGAAGCCTCATTTTTGGATGGCAATCCACCAAGAGGTTTACCTTCGGGAGTGACCACATATTTATTTTTTAATACATAAAAAACGACAGTTCCAATTAACATTGCCAATGAAGCAGCCAAAAATCCCCATTTGAAAGCGTGAATATCTCGAATTCCAGCGTTGTCTTTTACATCGCCCACAATCGGACAAATTAATTGACCCAAAAAAGCACCTAAATTGATTCCCATATAGAAAATGGTAAAAGCGGTATCTAGTTTGCTTTTTTCTTGTTTGGGATACAAACTCCCCACCATACTGGAAATATTAGGCTTGAAAAATCCATTACCAAAAATAATAATCCCCAAAGCTGACCACATTAAAGTGGTTGCCAGACTTATATTTGTACCAAAAACACTAGCACTAATGAACAATAAAAATTGTCCAACAGCCATCATCAAACCTCCTAACAGAATACAATTCCTATTTCCGAAAAATCGGTCAGCTACAAAACCACCAAGCATTGGAGTTAAATAACACAATCCAAGAAAACCTCCGTAAATTAAAGAAGCATCTTCCTCTTTCATCATTAAAGAATTCACGAGGAATAGGGTCAGGATAGCCCGCATTCCATAGAAATTGAAACGTTCCCACATTTCTGTTCCAAATAATACCCATAGTCCTTTTGGATGTCCTGTTTTCACTGCTGCTTCACTCATATTATTTATTTTGGTTAAGGTTATTGTTATAAATTACTTTGTATAAAATTAGTCATTTTATTGAACAATTGTATTCTTGTTTTTCCGCCACGAATTCCGTGATCTTTATCAGGATAAATTTGAGAGTCAAATTGTTTGTTGGCTTGAATTAAAGCTTCCATCATTTGCATCGAATTTTGCACATGAACATTGTCGTCTCCCGAACCGTGAATCAATAAAAATTTACCTTTTAGTTTTTCAACAAAATTTATTGGCGAATTATTGTCATAACCGCTAGGGTTTTCTTGTGGAGTTTGCATGTATCTTTCGGTATAAACGCTGTCATAGAATCGCCAATTGGTAACTGGAGCAACCGCAATCGCCATTTTGAAAACGTCATTTCCTTTCAAAAGACAGTTACTCGACATAAATCCACCATACGACCAACCCCAAATTCCGATTCTGGATTTATCTACATAAGGGTAATTTCCTAATACTTTGGCGGCGTCAATTTGGTCTTCGACTTCGTATTTTCCTAATTCTTTATAAGTCACTTTTTTAAAGGCCGCTCCTTTATAACCAGTTCCGCGACCATCAACACAAGCCACAATATATCCTTGTTGAACGAGCATCATAAACCAATATTCATTATAACTTCCCCAGCCATTGACAACTTGTTGCGAACCCGGCCCAGAATATTGAATCATAAAAACAGGATATTTTTTGGATGAATCAAAATCCTTTGGCTTCATAATCCAAGCATTTAATTCATTGCCCTTTTCGGTTTTAAGTGCAAAAAATTCTTTTTGTGGCAAATTGTAGCCTTTGAGTTTGGCTGCCAAAGTTTCGTTGTTTTCTATTACCTGAATTTGTTTTCCTGTTTTGGAATCGTTCAGAGTATAGATTTTTGGCTGAGAAGCAGTCGAAAAAGAGTTGATAAAATATTGAAAATTCGGACTGAAGGTAGCTTTGTTTGTGCCCAGTTTTTCTGTTAATCTCGTTTTGTTTTTGCCGTCTAAATTAATTCTATAAATGTCACGATTGATAGTACCATTCTCGGTCGATTGGTAAAAAACCGACTTGGTTTTCTCATCAAGACCATAATATTCGGTTACTTCCCAATCGCCTTTGGTCACCTGATTAATTAGCTTTCCTGTTTTGTCATAGTGGTAAATGTGGTTGAAACCGTCTTTTTCCGAAGTCCAAATAAAACTGTTGTCTTTCAGAAAAGTTAAGTTATCCGTATCTACAAAATCAATGTAGGATTTGCTTTTTTCGTTCAAAACCACTTTTGTTGCGGCAGTTGTACCATCTACAAATAGCAAGTCTAAATTATTTTGATGGCGATTTACTATTTTTGCAGATAAAACATTGGCATCATTTGTCCATTCAATTCTTGGAATATAAAAATCATTGTATTGGCTTAAATCAACTTTTTTGGTGGTTTTCGAATCGAAATTGTATAAATGTAAAGAGACTATTGAATTCTTTTCACCTGCTTTTGGGTATTTGAACGTTTCAATTTTCGGATATAAATCTTTCCCAAAAACCGACATTGATAATTCTGGAACTTGACTTTCGTCAAAACGAATGAACCCTATTTTTTTGCTATCCTTACTCCAATCGAAAGCTCGTACAAAAGCAAATTCTTCTTCATAAACCCAATCCGTGATTCCATTGATGATTTCGTTTTTCTTTCCGTCGGTGGTAATTTGGCTGTTGGTTTTGGAAGCAATATCATAAACGAAAATATTATTTTCTTTGGCATACGCTATCTTTTTCCCATCGGGTGAAAAAGTAGGTTCTTGAACTTGTTCCAAAATTTTATTCAATGATGCGGTTTCCAAATCGTACAGAAAATAATCGGCGGTAAAGGAATGACGGTAAATTTGATTTTTATTATTGGCAATCAACAGTTGCTTTTCGTCGGAAATGAAAGTATAACTATCGATTCCACCAACTAATTTATTTTGATTTTTTGTGTCTATTAAAGTGGAAACTTTTTTTAAAGTAGCAAAATCGAAAACCTCAATTTTCATACTTCGGCTAATTTTATCAACATTTAAAACCGTATATTGATTGGTGTTTTTCATCGACTGCAATTTGACCATCTCTTTAGGTTGAAATTGTCCAGTATAAATGCCTTCGACAGTAATTTTTTGTTGCGCAAAAACAGGAGTTAACAGCAATAAAAACAGTAGGTTAATTTTATTTGAAATCATTAATTGTATATTTATTTATAAGTTTCCAATTTTAGTGAAAATTTTACAATTATTTCACATTGCAACTGTTAAATGTTAGAAAAAATAAACAAGCTGCAAAACTCAGTTACAAAATAATTATTTACTAATTTTGAATTCTATAAAAAAATGAATATGGAAACTATCAAAATCGAATTTCAATCTAGTATAAAAGGAAAACTAATCGAATTATTGAATTCTTTTTCTAAAAGCGAATTGCATATTGTTGAGGAAGATAGTCCAATTATCGAGGACAAATCTTTTGTTGAATATAGAGATAGATTGCATTTAGCAGCTAAAAGAATAGAATCTGGAGAAAGTAAGACTTACGATTTAGACGAATTAGATGCGATGCTTGAAAAAATAATTTCTGAATATGAAAATTAAATTTTCAGATGATTTTTATTTTTTTCTAGCGGAGATAGTTCGTTTCATTGCCAAAGACAAACCAAATGCAGCAAGAAAGTTCAAAAAAAATTTGATTTCTGCCATCAGAAAAGATTTGAAATTTCCCTTCAACTTCAAAAAGTCGATTTATTATAATGACGAATCTTATAGAGATTATGTTTTCAAAGGTTATACGATTTCGTATCAAATTATAGAAAACGAGACCACAGTTCTTGTTGTAGGAATCATCAAAAACAAATATTCTTATTAGAAAATCAGTAATGACAAACACTATCGCCGGATTTTCAAAATTATCCAAAGAAGAAAAAATAAATTGGATTGCCAAAGAGTACTTTTCTAATCCTCAAGAAGCCATTAATATCCTAAAAAACTACTGGAATTCAGACGAAAAGCTCCAGCAATTACATGATGAATTTATCGAAAACACGATAAGCAATTTCTATATTCCGCTAGGTGTTGCGCCTAATTTTTTGATTAACGGAAAATACAACAGCATTCCGATGGCAATTGAGGAAAGCTCTGTGGTTGCAGCAGCTTCAAAATCGGCTAAGTTTTGGTCCACTCGTGGTGGATTTAAAGCCACAGTTATCAATACCGAAAAAATTGGACAAGTTCACTTTATTTTCAACGGTGATGCATCGAAATTGGCTTCGTTCTTTGATCAAACTAAAACCAAATTCTACGCCAATACCGAAAGCATTACCAAAAATATGCAAAAACGAGGTGGCGGAATTCTTTATATTGAACTCAGGGATAAAACCAGTTTGTTACCCAATTATTATCAATTGCACGCCACTTTTGAAACCAAAGATTCGATGGGGGCTAACTTTATCAATTCGTGTTTGGAGCAATTTGCCAAAACGTTGAAGGAAGAAGCCCAAAATTATGATTCCTTTTCCGAAGCAGAAAAAGACATCGAAGTGGTGATGAGCATTCTCTCGAATTATGTTCCCAATTGTATTGTTCGTGCCGAAGTTTCTTGCCCTGTTGATGACCTTGCTGAAAAACATATCGAAAATCCTAAAGCATTTGCTGAGCGATTCATCCGAGCAATTCAAATTGCCGAAGTAGAGCCTTTTCGAGCCGTAACTCACAACAAAGGAATTATGAACGGAATCGATGCGGTGGTACTTGCCACAGGAAATGATTTTCGTGCTGTTGAAGCCGGAATTCACGCTTACGCTTCCCGAAACGGAAGTTATTCGAGTTTGTCACACGCCAAAATAGAAGATAATATTTTTACTTTTTGGCTGGAAGTTCCGTTGGCTTTAGGAACCGTTGGCGGATTGACGTCTTTGCATCCGTTGGTGAAATTATCTTTGCAAATGTTGGAAAATCCATCGGCAAATGAATTGATGCAGTTTGTTGCTGTTGCAGGTTTGGCGCAGAATTTTGCCGCTTTGCGCTCGTTGACCACAACGGGAATTCAGGATGGGCATATGAAAATGCACTTGAACAATATCCTAAACCAATTTGAAGCAAACGAAGAAGAACGGGTTTTGATTCGGAAACATTTCAAGCATCACGTGGTTTCACATAGCGCTGTGGTGGACTATATTGAAACTTTAAGGAGACCTGTTTAATTTTACTAAATGAAAAAAGAATTTTACAGCAACGGAAAACTATTAATCACAGGAGAATATTTGGTTCTTGATGGTGCCAATGCTTTGGCTTTGCCTACTAAATTTGGACAAAATCTAATTGTTGAAAAAGGAGAAAATAAAGAAATAAAATGGACGAGTTATGATGCTGATGGTAGTATTTGGCTTGACTTACAACTTTCGTTTGATGTTATTTTAAATAAAAAAATGCTCGAAGAATCAGAGTCTGTAAAAAATACTTTAATCGAAATTTTGCATCAAGGCTATTTGTTAAACCCTGATTTTATTGACAATTCCGATGGGTATCACATCGCCACTCAATTGACTTTTCCTAGAAATTGGGGCTTGGGAACTTCTTCTACTTTAATCAATAATATTGCGCAATGGTTAGAAATTGATGCTTTTGTTTTGCTTAACAATAGTTTTGGTGGTAGCGGATACGATATTGCCTGTGCTCAAAATGACTCTCCAATTTTGTATCATTTGGATAACGGAAAACCAGTAGTTGAAAAAGTAACTTTCGACCCTGAATTTTCTGAAAATTTATATTTTGTTTATTTGGATAAAAAGCAAAGTAGCAAATCCGCAATCGCTTCTTATTACAACAATAAGAACAACCATTTAGCCGATGACATTGTAGCAAACAACAAAATAACTACAGCTGTTTTAAATGCAAAAAACCTTCAAGAATTTGCTTTGGCTTTAGAAGAACACGAAGCCGCAATGAGTACTATTCTCGAGTTGCAAACCATAAAAGAATCCTTATTTCCAGACTTTGAAGGTGTGATAAAAAGTCTTGGTGCTTGGGGAGGCGATTTTGTATTGGCGATTTCAATAGAAAATCCTGTTGATTATTTCAATGAGAAGGGTTTTAAAACTATAATTCCTTATAAAGATATGATTTCATAATTTTGTCAATGTATGAATATCTATTTCTTAAGTTTAGCCAAATCTATTATCTGTGTATTATTTTATCTAATTGTATTCCTTATTCCTGGATATATTTTTCCATTAATGAAAGTACTTTCCTCATCTGGATGGAAATAGTAAATTTGTTTGTTTTCAGTATCTCTATAAATATAGCAATTATCGAACAAAATTATTTCTCTCTGTTTCGCTGTCCAATAATCTACTTCTAAAAACCATTCTGGAATATTTTTTTTTACTTTTTCAATTTGGGACAAAAATATTTCAAAATGAATGCTGTCAATAATTGCTTCGTCTGCAAATATTAAGTTATACAATTCTCCATTGCTATAATTAAAAACGCCAAATACACATTTTGTACTCAAATATGAAATGTTTTTAATTTTTTTGGCATCTGATTTTATTAATTTCACAGGAAACCAACAAGTAAGTCTTTGATTTTTAATAGTATGTAATTCTTTGTAATTCTTATATTCTTGCAAATAACTTTCATTATTGTTACATGAAGTAAGAAATATCAAAATGAAGATTGCAAAAGGATAAAAAGACTTGTTAAATTTCATTTGATTTTTTGATACTATTAAAATTCATTTTACACCTCATTTTATTTGCAAAAGGCGCAATATGCATTAGTCAATCAAAAACGTGTTCCATTTTCATTTTTTGAAAAGAGTCAGTTTCGTTTATACAATTACACCGCAACACTTCCTTTTATTGCATCGTGCGGTTCGTAATTTTCTAATGTGAAATCCTCATAAGTAAATTCGAAAATATCTTTTATGGCTGGATTTAGAATTATTGTTGGCAATGGTTTTGGTTTGCGTGACAATTGCAATTCGAGTTGCTCAAAATGGTTGTTGTAAATATGAGCATCGCCAAAAGTATGAATGAATTCACCCACTTGCAACTCGCAAACTTGTGCAATCATCATCGTCAGCAAAGCGTACGAAGCAATGTTGAACGGCACACCTAGAAAAATATCTGCACTTCTTTGATACAATTGGCAAGATAATTTCCCATCGGCAACATAAAATTGAAAGAAAGCGTGACAAGGAGGCAAAGCCGCTTTATTGTTGGCCACATTCTCAGCGAAGGATTTGGAAGTGTCTGGTAAAACACTTGGATTCCACGCCGAAACCAGCATTCTTCGGCTATTTGGATTGGATTTGAGTTCTTGAATTAAATCTGCGATTTGATCTATCTCTTCACTGTTCCAATTGCGCCATTGATGACCGTAAATTGGGCCTAAATCTCCATTCTCATCAGCCCAAGCATTCCAAATTTTTACGCCATTATCTTTTAGATAATTAATGTTGGTGTCGCCTTTCAAGAACCAAAGCAATTCGTGGATGATTGAAGGTAGATGTAACTTTTTGGTAGTCACCATCGGGAAACCTTCTGATAAATCAAACCGCATTTGGTAACCAAAAACGCTTTTTGTTCCTGTTCCTGTTCGATCTCCTTTTTGATTTCCGTTCTCTAAAACGTGTTTTACTAAGTCTAGGTATTGTTTCATAGTAGCCTCACCCCCAACCCCTCTCCAAAGGAGAGGGGAGTCTCGAGTGAGTAAAGGACTTTTAAATATTTATTATTAATCATTTTAAAATTCTATAGGTTTGTTCCCCCTTTGGGGGCTAGGGGGCTTTATCGTTTAGAAATTTCGTCTCTAATTTTGGCCGCTTTTTCATAATCTTCATTTTCTACGGCCTGTTCCAACAATTCGTTCAATTGTTCCAAAGTGTGACTTGCGTAGGTTGAACCGGATTTGTTGCTTTCCTCATTTTGTTTAAAAGTTTCAGGATTTGAAAGCACATCGTCTATTTCTTGTGCATCTTTTTCAGGATTCAAAGGATTAGATTTTAGAAAAATTCCAGCTTTGTCAAGTATATTTTTGTAAGTGAAAATGGGTGCATTGAATCGCAAAGCCAATGCAATAGCATCCGAAGTTCTGGAGTCTATTATTTCTTCAATTTTATCTCTTTCGCAAATGATACTGGAGTAAAATACACCATCGACTAATTTGTGAATAATTATTTGTTTCACAACAATATCAAAACGATCGGCAAAATTTTTGAATAAATCGTGAGTCAAAGGGCGAGGTGGTTTTATTTCTTTTTCCAAAGCAATGGCTATCGATTGAGCTTCAAAAGCACCTATGACAATTGGCAATTTCCTATCACCATCAACTTCATTCAATATCAAGGCATAAGCTCCATTTTGGGTTTGACTGTACGATATTCCTTTTATGGATAATTTGACTAAACTCATTTTTTTTAAAGAAAAAGCACCATGTGCTTGTTTATATAAAGTTATTTTTAATTAAAATAATGTGCAATTTTAATCAAAAAATGCGGAACAAAAAAGCTACCTAAAGCAAAGATACGATTATCTTATTTTTAGGCAGCTGTTTTGGAGTTAGAATTCTAAATATTTTAGTTTTGAGCTTTAAAAACTTTTAATTTTTCGATTAATTTAGGTAAGACGTCAAATGCGTCGCCTACGATACCATAATCGGCAACTTTAAAAAATGGAGCTTCAGCATCAGTGTTGATGACTACTTTTACTTTCGAGGAGTTGATTCCGGCAATATGCTGAATGGCCCCAGAGATTCCAACGGCAATATACAAATTAGCGGCAACTGGTTTTCCGGTTTGTCCCACGTGTTCTGAATGAGGTCTCCAATCTAAATCGGATACGGGTTTTGAACAAGCTGTTGCTGCACCAAGAACTGTAGCTAATTCTTCGATCATTCCCCAGTTTTCAGGGCCTTTTAATCCGCGACCTCCTGAAACAACAACATCAGCATCGGCTATTGAAATTTTCCCGGAGCCTTTTTCTACTGATTCTACTTTAATTCCAAAATCATTGTCGCCAATGGTTGGGTTAAAATCTTCTTCTGACATAGTAGATGCATTTTCGAAAATTCCAAAAGAGTTTTTGGCTAAGCCAATGATTTTTACTGCACTGCTAATTTCAGTTATATTGAATGCTTTATTCGAAAAAGCACTTCGTCGAACTTGAAATGGTGCTGTATTTACAGGTAAGCCAACAACATTTGATGCAAATCCCGCTTCTAGTGAAACGGCTATATATGGAGCGAGGTAAATGCTGTCTGTAGTTGATGATAACACGACAAGTTTTGCGCCCTCTTTTTGTGCGGCTTGTTTGATAACATCGGCATAGGCTTTTGCCGAAAAACCAGACAATCTATCATTGGTAACTTTCAAGACTTTATCGACACCATATTTTGACAACTCAGAAACATCTGCAACATTTATGGTAACTGCGGTTACTGTGGTTCCTAATGATTCAGCTACTTTTTTAGCATAGGAGGCTACTTCGAAAGCTACTTTTCGGAATTTTCCTTCTGCGGATTCTGCGTATATTAATATTGACATATTGATTTTAGATTGCAGATTTTAGATTACAGATTTCAGAATCTGGAAACTAAAAACTTGATTTATAATGTGTTTCAAATTAGGATTTTGATGAGATTTTCACTGCGGTTTGCTATCTGAAATCTGCAATCTAAAATCTTAAATTACTTTGGCTTCGTTGTGTAATAAGTTAATTAATTCGTCCAGATTATCGGCAGCAATTAATTTTACAGCCGATTTTGGTGCTGGTTTTTCGAATTTCACAGCTTTAGTATTGACCGAGGCTTCGACTGGCTCTACAACCGTTAAGGTTTTTGTTCTTGCGGTCATAATTCCTCTCATATTCGGGATGCGCAAATCTTTTTCTTCAACTAGACCTTTTTGACCACCAATTATTATTGGCAAAGTGGTTGAAACAGTTTCTTTTCCACCATCAATTTCGCGAGTGGCTTTTACATTTTTGCCATCCACGATTAAATCAGTACAGGAATTTAGAAAATTATATCCTAGAATTCCCGCAATCATTCCTGGAACCATTCCGCCATTATAATCTAAGGATTCTTTACCAGCAATAATTAAATCATACCCACCATTTTTTATGACTTCAGCAAGCTGTTTGGCAACAAAAAAACTGTCTGTTGGATTGGCGTTTACTCTGATTGCATCATTGGCACCAATCGCCAAAGCTTTTCTTAAGGTAGGTTCTGTTTCAGCTCCGCCCACATTGACAACAGTAACTGTTGCGCCTTGCTGTTCTTGAAACCAAATGGCACGAGTCAAGCCAAATTCATCATTTGGATTAATCACAAATTGAACTCCATTAGTGTCAAATTGTGCGTCATCATTGGTGAAATTAATTTTCGAAGTTGTATCGGGAACGTGACTTATACAGACTACTATTTTCATATGTTGATGTTTATTGTTTTTTATCGGTCATATGTAATCCGCACATCATTATTGGTGTTTACGACCAAGTATTGGTTATGCTAATTTCATATGTTACTATTTAATTTTCTAAAATTCTTGGACAAAATTAGAATAATAATTTGAATAATATACTATGCATGCATAATATTTTTTAAGAATTATATCGTTTTCGTTGCCCGATTTACTTAAAAAAAAGAAGGTTTGTAATTTTTATAATTTTTCTGTTGCTACTTTAAATAAAATTTATGCCTTTAAATGGTTTAAAATATTTATTTTTGCTTTTCAAAATTTATAGAACAACCCAAAATTATGAGAACGATACAATTTAGAGAAGCCATTTGTGAGGCGATGAGCGAAGAAATGCGACGCGATGAATCAATATACTTAATGGGTGAAGAAGTTGCCGAATATAATGGTGCTTATAAAGCATCAAAGGGAATGCTTGCGGAATTTGGCGAAAAAAGAGTTATTGATACTCCCATTGCTGAGCTTGGTTTTACCGGAATTGCAGTTGGTTCAGCTATGAATGGTTGTAGACCCATCGTGGAATATATGACTTTCAATTTTTGCTTAGTTGGAATTGACCAAATTATAAATAATGCTGCCAAAATACGTCAAATGACCGGTGGACAATTTAATGTGCCTATCGTTTTCCGAGGACCAACTGCTTCTGCTGGACAACTTGGAGCAACACACTCACAAGCTTTAGAAAATTGGTTTGCCAATACTCCTGGTCTAAAAGTGGTAGTTCCATCGAATGTTTATGATGCCAAAGGGCTTTTGAAATCGGCTATTCGTGATAACGATCCTGTAATCTTTATGGAATCAGAACAAATGTATGGTGACAAAGGAGAAGTTCCAGATGGAGAATATACCATTCCAATTGGCGTTGCCGATGTAAAACGAGTAGGAACAGATGTTACTATAGTATCTTTTGGGAAAATCATCAAAGAAGCATATATCGCTGCTGATGCATTAGCCGCAGCAGGAATTTCTTGTGAAATTATCGATTTGAGAACGGTTCGACCAATGGATAATGCCACAATTTTAACTTCGGTTAAAAAAACAAATCGATTGGTAATTCTTGAAGAAGCTTGGCCGTTTGCTAGTGTTTCTTCTGAAATCACTTATATCGTTCAAGAACAAGCTTTTGATTTTCTTGACGCTCCAATTCAACGCATCACTACAGCCGATACACCTGCACCCTATTCGCCAGTATTGCTTAAAGAGTGGTTGCCAAATGCTGATGATGTAGTCAAAGCGGTAAAAAAAGTAATGAACAGATAAGCTGTTAAACTTTTCTGAATATTAGTAACTTTAAAATAACTAGTGTCAGAAATCAACTAAATTTGAAACTTCATCAGAATCTAAATTCGATGAAGTTTTTTTTGATTATGATGATGAAGAATTTTTTGCAATATGTATTCTTTTTAGTTGCTTTTACAACTTCCGTTTTCTCTCAAACAAAAGTTAGCGGCGTCGTTCTAGACAAGCAAAGCAAACCCATACCTTTTGCTACTATTGCTTTCAAAAACTCAAGTGAAGGTGGTGTTTCAAGTGAAGGTGGTGTTTTTTATTTGGAATCTCCAAAAACCTATACAACCATTATCATTAGCTCGGTGGGTTATTCCGATAAAGAAATTGAATTGGATAAAGCTATCAGTTATAATTTCAAGATTCAACTTAAAGAAATTGAAACTTTAAATGAAGTAGTGATTTACAGAGGAAAAACGTCCAAGAAAGACAATCCAGCATTAGACATTCTTAGAAAAATTTGGGAACGCAGACGCAAAAATGGTTTGCATATGTTCGCCCAATACCAAATGGAAAAGTACGAAAAAATAGAATTTGATATGAATACTATTGATAGTGCTTATATGAAAAACAAGTTGTTCAAAGGAATGGAATTCATTTTTAAACAAGTTGACACCTCAAAAATAACAGGAAAAACGTATCTGCCTATTTTCGTAAACGAAGCCTTGTCCGAGGTGTACGGCGACAACAAATTAAAGAAGGTCAAGACAAAAACCAAAGCTAACAAAACCTCAGGCTTCAACGGAAATCAGCAAATTTTAGCTTTTGTAAACGATTTATATACTGATTTTGACATATACGACAATCACCTTACTTTTTTTGACAAGAGCTTCACAAGTCCACTTTCGACAACCGGAGTCGATGTTTACAATTACATCTTGAGAGACAGTGCTTATATCGATAACAAAAAGTGTTATAACATTGTTTTCTATCCAAGGCGTAAAAACGAATTGACATTTAAGGGTGATTTTTGGGTAAGCGATACGACTTTTGCTATCAAAAAAATTAATTTGGCAGCCACTCGAAGTGCCAATATTAACTGGGTAAAAGACATTTATATCGAACAAGAATTTGACGTTTTGAATGATTCCGTTTTCTTGATGACCAAGGATTATATGATGACTGATTTTGCTTTAAGCAAGAAAGAGAATTCCAAAGGTGTTTACGGAAAACGAACTTCTTTGTACCGAAATCATAAATTCAATACTGAAAAACCGGAGAAATTTTATAAAGAGGAGGTAAATTATTTAGACAAAGAAGTCTATAACAAATCAGACGACTATTGGGAAGAAAACCGATTCGAAAATCTTACCAAAGACGAAAAAGGAGTCTATAAAATGCTAGACACCTTACAAACGGTGAAAAAATTCCAGCATATAATTAGTTTAGTCGAAATAGTAGATAGTGGCTACATTCATTTAGGAGATTTAGATTATGGCCCCATTTATTCTATGATTGGACAAAATTCAGTCGAAGGATTGCGATTGAGAGCAGGAGTTAGAACTTATTCTAGCCCTAATGATCCTTGGCGGCTACAAGCGTATGTTGCCTATGGTTTAAAAGATGATAAATTCAAATATGGTGTTACTGGAAAATGGATGGTAGAACCTAAAAAACGTTTGATTATCTCCGCAGGAAATCGAAGAGATATTGAGCAAATTGGTGCTTCACTCACCACAACAAATGATATTGGAGGACGAAATTATGCTTCCTCAGGATTATTGACTTTTGGCAGTAACAACAAACTAACGAATGTCAATTTGAGTAATGTTCAAGTAGAAATGGAACCTGTAAAAAACCTAACTTTTTCAACTGGTGTTTCCTATCGCACATTGCTCTCGGCCTCGCCTGAATTCAGCCTTGATTATTACACTGATTTATCCCAAACAACGATTCAAAGCCAAGTAAAACAATCTGAAGTAAATTTCCAAGTTGAGTATACTCCAAAAAGGATTCCAATTGCTTATGGTGTCGAAAGATACAATACCGATAGTCCTTTTACCAGTCTCTTAGTCACTTACAGCCAGGGATTCAAAAACTTGTTTTCAAGTGATTTCAACTATAAAAAATTACAATTATATTACAAACAACCCATTATAATTGGCCCTTTGGGAAGAACCAATATTACTGTCGAAATGGGAAAAACATTCGGTTACATTCCACTCGGATTAATGAGCATTGTTCCCGGGAATCAATCACTTTTCAGCATTCCGAACACCTTCAACAATCTTCAATTTTATGAGTTTGTTGCCGATCAATACGTAACTTTGAATTGGGATCACGACTTTCAAGGGCGATTTTTTGCTAGAATTCCTTTTATGAGAAAACTAAATTGGCGCGAAAATATTGGAGTAAAATCGGTCTTCGGAACTGTATCAGACGAAAACAGAACCATAAATGCCTCAGGGTTAGCATATAATGCTCCTGATAAAGTATATTGGGAATACAGCGCAGGTGTGGGTAATATTTTCAAATTTTGGCGTATAGATTTTTCGTGGAGAGGCAATTATCTCAATATTCCTGACGCCAATAAATTTGCAACGAAAATATCTTTTGGGTTTTATTTCTAATATGCAAGAAGCGATTACATATCTTTCTGAAAAAGACGCCATTTTCAATCTTATTATTGAAAAATATGGTTTACCAGCAATTCCCAAACGCCCACAAGGATTTGAAACCTTGGTGTTGTTAATTCTCGAACAACAAGTTTCCATCGATTCAGCGAAAGCCACTTTTTTAAAATTAAAAGCAAAACTTCCCAATTTTAATCCAGAATCGCTACTTTCTTTTTCGGATGAGGAGTTTCGAAAAAGTGGAGTAAGCCGACAAAAAACGTCGTACATAAAAGCTTTATCGCATTCGATAATTAATAACCAAATAGATTTAGATAGTCTTGCAACCAAATCGTCCGAACAAGTTCGGGAGGAATTAATCAAAATCAAAGGTATTGGTCACTGGACAATCGATATTTATTTGATGTTTTCACTTCAAGCTTCTGATATTCTTCCGCTTGGAGATATTGCAGTGGTAAACACCATCAAAGAATTGCTCGATATTCACGACAAACAGGAAATGGAAAATTATGTGTCAAAATGGAGTCCGCACAAATCGGTAGCGACTTACCTTTTGTGGCATTATTATTTGGGTAAAAGGAATCGAATTGTTTGTTATTAAATTGTATTTCCTATGAATATGTCTAATTTTATAGTGTAGTAGAATATTCTTTGCTTATTTTTGCTATACTAAAAACAAAAAAAAATGATTAGAGAAAAATACAAAACTTTTGATGTACTCATTGAGATTCCAAGAGGAAGTAGAAACAAGTATGAATATGATTTCAAATTGAAAAGAATTCGATTTGACAGAATGCTTTTTTCCTCGATGATGTATCCCGCAGATTATGGATTTATGCCACAAACATTAGCATTAGATGGAGATCCACTAGATGTTTTGGTTCTAATTAATGAGCCAACTTTTCCTGGTTGTGTAATGGAAGTGAAGCCAATAGGTGTTTTCCATATGGCAGACGATAAAGGACCGGACGAAAAAATAATATGTGTTCCTGTTTCGGATCCAATTTGGAATTCTTTGACTGATTTAGGGGATATAAATCCTCATTTATTAAAAGAAATCGAACATTTCTTTCAAGTTTATAAAGATCTTGAAAACAAAGTGGTTGATGTCGAAGGTTGGGGTGATCTTTCTGAAGCCCTAGAAATCATTGATGAATGTACGGAACGATTTAATAATATTGAGAATAAACCAGAGGATTTATTTAAGATTTAATAAATTCTAGCACAATTTTTTTTCTATAAAGCAATATTCATTGGTTTGAATATTGCTTTTTTAGTTTCAATATAGTACGTTTGCAATCAAATATTAGTAATTTATTAACATTTAATTTTTAAAAATTGAAAATATGAATACAATAATGATTTATGTGCCTATCATATTGGCAATAGTGGGATTGATTTTTATGGCTATAAAAAGAGCTTGGGTCCTAAAACAAGATGCTGGAGACGGTAAGATGAAAGAGATTTCAGATTACATATATGAAGGTGCTTTAGCTTTCCTTAAAGCCGAATATCGATTATTGGCCGTTTTTGTGGTTATAGCAAGTATTGTATTAGCAGGAATTACTTTTATTCCTGGAGTAAAAACAGATTTATTAATAGTGGTTGCTTTTATTTTTGGAGCTTTCTTTTCGGCTTTGGCTGGAAATATGGGAATGAAAATTGCAACAAAAACAAATGTCAGAACAACACAAGCCGCTCGTACGAGTTTGCCACAAGCTTTGAAAGTTTCTTTTGGTGGTGGAACCGTAATGGGATTGGGTGTTGCTGGTTTAGCAGTTTTAGGACTAACTTCTTTCTTTATTTTATTCTATAATATATTTATGGGTGGTGTTTGGACAGACACCGAGGGGATGACTATTGTTCTTGAAACATTAGCTGGTTTTTCTCTTGGAGCTGAATCTATTGCATTATTTGCTCGTGTTGGTGGAGGAATTTATACAAAAGCTGCCGATGTTGGAGCCGATTTAGTTGGTAAAGTGGAAGCTGGTATTCCAGAAGACGATCCAAGAAATCCTGCTACCATTGCAGATAATGTTGGTGACAATGTTGGTGACGTTGCAGGAATGGGTGCCGATTTATTTGGTTCTTATGTAGCTACAGTTTTAGCTGCAATGGTTCTTGGAAATTACGTAATCAAAGATATGGGTGGAATGATTCAAGATGCTTTTGGAGGTATTGGACCCATTTTATTGCCAATGGCAATTGCAGGTTTCGGAATCTTATTCTCTATTATCGGAACGATGGTTGTAAGAATCTCTGACGATAATGCAAAAGAAGCACAAGTTCAAAAAGCACTAAACATTGGAAACTGGCTTTCTATAGTTTTAACAGCAATTGCTTGTTACTTTCTAGTTGACTTAATGTTACCAGCTGTAATGACAATGGAATTCTTTGGTGAAGGCGCTCAACAAATTTCTTCAATGAGAGTTTTCTATGCTACTTTAGTGGGTCTAGTTGTTGGAGGCGCTATTTCATCCGTAACTGAATATTATACAGGTTTAGGTACAAAACCAGTTTTGGCAATTGTACAAAAATCTTCGACTGGAGCGGGAACTAATGTTATTGCTGGTTTAGCAACCGGAATGATTTCTACTTTCCCAACAGTTTTATTATTTGCTGCTGCAATTTGGAGTTCTTACGCTTTAGCAGGATTTTATGGTGTGGCCCTTGCTGCATCGGCAATGATGGCAACTACTGCAATGCAATTAGCCATCGACGCTTTCGGACCAATATCTGACAATGCTGGTGGAATTGCTGAAATGAGCGAATTACCTAAAGAAGTTCGTACACGTACAGACATTTTGGATTCAGTTGGTAACACTACTGCTGCAACAGGAAAAGGTTTTGCTATAGCCTCTGCTGCATTAACTTCTTTAGCTTTATTTGCTGCGTATGTGACTTTTACAGGAATTGACGGAATTAATATCTTCAAAGCACCAGTATTAGCAATGTTATTTGTGGGTGGAATGATACCAGTAGTATTCTCTGCTTTAGCAATGAATTCTGTTGGAAAAGCAGCTATGGATATGGTGTATGAAGTGCGTCGTCAATTCAAGGAAATTCCAGGGATTATGGAAGGAACTGGAAAACCAGAATATGCTAAATGTGTAGATATCTCTACTAAAGCAGCTTTACGCGAAATGATGTTACCCGGGATTATGACTATTGGTTTCCCAATTGCGATTGTACTTTTAGGTAAATTAGTTTATGGAGATAATAATCAATTAATTGCCGAAATGCTCGGTGGATATATGGCTGGAGTTACTGTTTCAGGTGTGCTTTGGGCTGTGTTCCAAAATAATGCTGGTGGTGCTTGGGATAACGCAAAAAAATCTTTTGAAGCAGGTGTTATGATTAATGGTGAAATGACATACAAAGGTTCTGATGCTCATAAAGCAGCTGTAACTGGAGATACTGTTGGGGATCCATTCAAAGATACTTCTGGACCATCAATGAATATTTTGATTAAATTAACTTGTTTAATCGGATTAGTAATTGCTCCAATTTTAGGTAGCGGAAGCGCTTCTGAGGGAAAGGCAATGAAATGTACAATGGAAATGAAATCCGGTGGAATGATGGGCAATTGCGATATGTCTAAATGCGCCACAATGACCAAAGATGAATGTGCCAAAATGTGTGATACAAATGGATGTTCGCCAGAGCAAAAAGAGATGTGTATGTCACATTATGATGCCAATGGAAAGTACATTGCTGAAGAAGGTAAAAAAGCGTGTTGCACTGAAAAAGGTACTGCGGATAAAAAAATTAAAGTTGAATTAATCAATACCAACGGAAAAGCAAAAGCAACGGTGACCACTTCTGAAAACGGAACTGAAAAAGTTCAGGTTTTTGAAGGTTCACTTGAAGAAGTAAAATCTAAAGTCGAAGCTTTGAAATAGTAATTTTAGTTTTTATTTAATACAAAAATGTCCCGAAATTTTCGGGACATTTTTGTTTAACCTATTACCATTTCTAATAAAACTATCAATTTTATCAAATAGAAATTCATCTTGAAATAGAAATTATTTTTTTTAAAAAGCTATTACTTCCAGCGTACTTGATAAGGATATGTTTCATAAACGGCATTGTCCTCATTAATAAAACACCCATCTTTAGGTTCGCTTTTTGCCTCTAAGATTAACTTGCGTGCGTCTTCCTGTTTTCCTAATTTGATCAAACAAATAGCCTTATAAAATTTGGCGTCTGAAAGTGTGGGATAAATTTTTAATGCTTTGTCAAAAATGACTATGGCTTCTTCAAATTGGTTTTGTTCGTATTTTGAAATTCCGTAATAAAACAAAGCTGTTGGATGTTCTAGACCTTGTCTGTTTTTGTAGATGTCATCATTGTATTCTCTGAAGAGTTTTTCTGCTTTTGCAAATTCATTTAGCTGCAAATAACATAATCCAATATAGAAATTATAGGTATGATCCATTCGATAGCCATTTCCGTAAAGTTTTATGCATTCTTCAAAATCTATAATTGCATCTTTATAAGTTTTTACAAAAATGCACTTTATAAAAGCGCGGTACGGAAGCCATTCTTTTTTATCATATTTCACTGCTTTGTCTAAATAAACCATTCCAACTTCATATTTTCTGGCTTTGAAGTAAGGCATTGCCTTTTGTTGCCATAGATAAGCAATTGTACTATCTTTTTTTAACCCAGCGTCCAAACAATCTTGCCATTCTTTCATTTGAATGGTATAGTTGTAATTTGTAGCACAATTTGAAGACTCTTCAATTATGCTGTCCTGCTTCTTATTAATACTTTCTGCAATGCTTTCAGGTGTCTGTCCAAAAGAAAGTATTGCAGAAAATAAGGGCAATAAAAAGATTATTTTTTTCAAAAAGATTTTGTTAAATGAAACTATTCTCTTTCACGTCCAAAACGGTCAAACATTTTGATATAAGTATTGAATGCTTGACTGCTTTTATTGTAAAATTGAACATCGCCACTTTCTTTCATTACAGTAAGCAAACTTCTGTATCGTTCGATATCGGTTATGATATCAATAGCTAAATCCACTTGATCCGAAGAACTTAAAGTGCCGTAATAATTTAAATTTTCTTTGTATTTGCCAATCAGTTTTTCTAGAAGTTGCTGTGCTTTTGCTGTATCGCCTACTTCATAATAGCCTTTAGCAAAAGGCTCTACCATTGAATAATATCCAAATTTTTCTACTGGCATTTCTGTCAAAGACAATTCGATTACTTTTTTTGCTTTATCAAGTTTACCTTCGGCAATGAGTTTATCCATTAATCGAGATAGTACCGAGCGATAAGAAATACTGTTTTTTCTGGTTTCAGGGTCGTGATAAATATCGCCACGACTATTTCCCCAATCCCATTTCATTACAATAGAATACATTTTGTCAGTATCTAGTCCACCCATATCCATTGGGCTAGTGTCTTTGTCTGCTTTGGTTTTTAAAGGAACCAATTTATAAATCATCCCTTCCAATTGAAGGTAACTTTTCATCCACAAATAATCTTCGTCTTCAAACGCACCTGGACTAAAATAAATAGGTCTTTTCCAATTGTTATTGGCAATGAGGTCTAGCATCATTAATCGGTTTTTGTATAATGCATTTCCTTTAATTTCAATGTCAATGTAAGAAACAATAGAGTCATTGTATTTTGCCGCAACAACTTTATTTTTGATAATGTTGTTTTTGTCAACAGGAATTCTGATTTTATTCGTTGGATAAAAATGGATGGTCTGTCCGTTTTGCATCTCAACCGTCGATTTAGGATTTTTAATAAAATCGATAAAATCTTTGATTTCCCAACGGCTTTCAACTTTTGGAATATGTGCTGTGTAATCTAATTTATCACCTACATATTCATCATGCACAAATGAAATAGGCAACGGATTTGATTCATAAGATTTGGCTTTCATTTGATCGATATACCAATCCGTCATAAAAAGACTTGTATTTACAATCTTAACATCGGTACGAATATGTTCAATTTCTTGAGCATACCAAAGCGGGAAAGTGTCGTTGTCGCCAATGGTAAACAAAATAGCATTCGGATCGCAAGATTCTAAATATGATTTTGCCAATGCTGTTGCGGTATATTTGTCCGAACGGTCGTGGTCGTCCCAGTTTTGGAATCCCATTAGCACTGGAACTGCCAGCAAACTTGCTCCAATAATTAGGGGTCCAGCTATTTTTGGAGCTAAATATTTTTGCAAGCTTTCATACAAAGCATAAACTCCAAATCCTATCCAAATGCCAAAAACATAAAATGATCCTACCAAAGCATAATCTCTTTCGCGAGGTTCAAAGGGTCTTTCGTTGAGGTAGATTTTCAAAGCAAGCCCCATAAAAAGGAATAAAACGAACAGCACATAGAAACTTTTTCGGTCTCTACTAGCGTGATACATTATACCTATGATTCCTAAAATAAAGGGTAAAAAGAAATAAACATTGCGTCCTTTATTGTTTAGCACATCGGAAGGCAAGTTTTTTTGAGTGCCCAAATGCAATTCGTCTATAAAAGGAATGCCGCTCAGCCAATTTCCGTCTTGATAATCATATTTTCCTTGAACATCATTTTGACGTCCAACAAAATTCCACATCAAATACCTGAAATACATATATCCAAATTGATATTCAAACATAAATCTTAAATTATCAACAGTCGAAGGTTTTTCTACAATTAAATAATCGCTATACGTTTTCAAAAATTTGACATAATCTTCGGTGTCCAATTGTTTTTGAGCGTATGCTTTTCTAAATTCAGTAACTGTTTTTTCGATTTCATTTCTCAATTGTGCTGTAGCTTGAGCCAAATCTTCTTCTGAAAGTTGGTTCGGATCTACACCGTACTTTGACAAATCCTCTTCATAAGGATATTCAGGATTAAGTTTAAACTCTGGTGGATTTGTAAAGCTGATGTAACTCACAATGTTTTCGCCACTCCATAACCTTGGTAAAAACGTCTTTTGATTATCATCCGTATTTTGCTCGGCATTTTTGAAATTATTTACAATAACATATTTTCCCGTTTTATAATCTCTTTCATAATTGGGAGCTTTGTCTAAATAAGGATTGTCTTTGTCTAAACCCGCAAAAGCTTCGGTGTATTGTGGACCGTAAAACAAAGGGTTTGAACCGTATTGTTCTCTGTTATAATAAGCCAAAACCTCGCGCGCATCTGATGGTTTATTCTCATTAATTACAGTATTCGCATTGGCACGAATAGGCAACATCATCCAAGTTGAAAATCCTATCAGAATGAAAAGGATGCATAATATAAGAGTATTGTACTTTATTAAACCTTTGGCACGAGTATATTTTAGGCTAAAATAAAAGAAAGCTATTAGAAGTAAAACCACAAAAATAGTTCCCGAATCAAAAGGCATTCCTAATTCGTTGACCATAAACACTTCGGTTTTACCAAAGAAAGCCATCGTTAATGGTAATAGCAATTTGAAAATAAATAATAAAACAGCAACAACAACAATATTTGCAATAATGAAATTTTTGACTGTAACTTCTTTATAATGTTTGAAATAATAAAGAAAACCAATAGCCGGAATGGTCAATAATGCCATAAAATGCACGCCAAAAGTAAGTCCTACTACAAGCGATATAACGAGTAACCATTTGTTGCCTTTTGGCGAATCCATATCTTGTTCCCAACGCAATCCCAACCAAAAAAGCAAAGCAATAAATAAGGATGCCATAGCATAAACCTCGGCTTCAACGGCACTTGCCCAAAAACTATCCGAAAAAGTAAAAGCCAAAGCGCCAACAAATGAACTCCCAAGTATTACAATAGCATTGTTTTTATTTACTTCAGAATATTGCGAAATTATTTTTTTCAAAATCATCGAGGATGACCAGAACATAAATAGAATCGTAAAAGCACTTGAAAAAACCGACATCATATTTACCATCAAAGCAATATGCTTGTCATCTGTAGCGAATATGGCAAAGAAAGCGCCAATCATTTGAAATAAAGGGGCTCCGGGCGGATGTCCAACTTGAAGTTTTGCTGATGTAGCAATGTATTCTCCACAATCCCAAAAACTCATTGTAGGTTCGACAGTTAATGTATAGGTTATTAAAGCTACTGCAAACGCACACCAGCCGGTAATCGTATTCCATTTATTGAAATTAAATGTTGCCATATTTACATTCTAGGGTTTATTTTTTTCAGATACAAAGAAAATGTTTTTTTATTTAATGTCACGAGCATTAACAATAATTTCTAAAAAACAAATATGGTCAAACAACAGTTTTGCTTCTTAACATTTTCAACTGCTTAATCTGTGACTAAAAGTTTTTTTAATAAAAACATATTAAAAATTTGTAAAAATTAAAATTTATATTAAATTTGCACTCGCTTAACGGCACCGTTATTGGTCTATGGTGTAATGGTAACACAACTGTTTTTGGTGCAGTCTTTCAAGGTTCGAGTCCTTGTAGACCAACAAAAAAACCTCTCAAAGTAATGAGAGGTTTTTTTTATGGAAAATGTCGTCGTACATGTATTTTTGCAAAAAAAAATGAAATTGGATGCTAAACAATGCTAGCGTTTACCTAATTAGAAAATAATTTCTTCGCTAAATCCTCAAATCTTGAAAGTTATAACTGGTTTCATTGCGTGGTTTACCAAGTCCTCGCTTGTACTTCCATTATAAAAATGTGCCAACCCAGTTCGTCCGTGAGTGCATATCCCTATTAAATCTGCTTGCACACTATTCGAAAAACTTATAATTCCTTTTTCTATGTTAGTGTCATTATAAATGTGGGTTGAATAATTATCTAAATCAAAATTAGCTACAAAATCGGCCATATTTTTTTCAGTGCTAGCGGTTGCTTTAAAACTGGCAGGAGTGCAAATGGTTACTAAAAATATTTTTGAGTTGAAGATTTTTGCAAATTCAAGCATTTTTCGGAACGGCTTTTGACTTTCATTTGCAAAATCAGAGGCAAAAACAAAATTGGTGGGTTCAAATTCTTTCATTCCTTTTTTTATAACGAGAACCGGTATTTTAGAAGATCTTACGATCTTTTCAGTATTTGAACCAACTATCATTTCATTGAAACCCGATGTGCCGTGGGACCCCATTACAATTAAATCAACATCACTTTTTATACTTACATCAATAACGCCTTGATCAACTTTTTTAAACTCGACACTTTCAAATACTTCAATTCCATCTAAAAATTCAGCGTCTAATAAGTCTTCAAGCTTCTCTATAGCCTTGTTCTTAAAAAAAATAATCTCAGGAATGCTATTGCCGTTTCCAAACCCATCACCCCCATGGTGGGGTAATTCTAAGAGATGCAAAACGATTATTTCATAATTGTTCTTTCGCGCAATTTGTGCAGCTACTTTTAGCGCTTCTACTGAATATTCAGAAAAATCAACGGGTACTAAAATTCTTTTCATAAAAAAATTATTAAATTATTATATAAATTGAGCGATGTGTTTGATTAACGAAAAGTACAAAATTATTTCAACATAAAAACAATCATTTTTAATTTATAAAAAAAACACTATATTTGCGCAGTTATTTATTAATAAACTAGATAATGAGGGAAGCAATGCTTCCCTCTTTTTATAAAATATGACATTTAAAGACAAAGTAAATGGTCTGATAATTGACGCATTATTAGAAAAACCTTCTATTTTTCTGATTGATTTGACAATAACCGATAGTTTTAAAATTATCGTGAATTTAGACGGAGATAATGGCGTAGCTTTGCAGGATTGCATTGATATCAGCCGTGCAATCGAGAATAATTTAGACAGAGAAGAACAAGATTTTTCTTTAGAAGTAGCGTCAGTGGGTGTTGGATCGTCATTAAAGTTTATAAGACAATACAAAAAAAACGTTGGCAGAACCGTAATAGTAAAATTAGCAACAGAAACTATTGAAGCAGAATTAGTTGAAGCTAACGATAATTTTATAATTTTGTCGTGGAAAGCTAGAGAACCTAAAAAAGTAGGGAAAGGGAAAGAAACGGTTCAAAAAAGACAAGAAATACCTTATACAGAAATAAAAGAAGCAATTGTTACAGTAACATTTTAATTAATTAGTTGGCATGGAAAATTTAGCATTAATCGATTCATTTTCAGAGTTTAAAGACGATAAACTTATTGATCGTGTAACGCTTATGGCGATATTAGAAGATGTGTTTAGAAATGCATTGAAGAAAAAATTTGGTTCAGATGATAATTTTGATATTATTATCAACCCTGATAAAGGCGATATGGAGATATGGCAAAGAAGAGTTATCGTTGCCGATGATGATGTTGATTTAGACCATTTGGAAATTTCGCTTACAGATGCTCAAAAAATTGAGCCCGATTTCGAAATTGGGGAAGAAGTTTCAGAAGAAGTGAAGTTAATCGATTTAGGAAGAAGAGCAATTTTAGCATTGCGTCAAAACTTGATTTCTAAGATTCATGAACACGACAATACCAATCTTTACAAGCAATTTAAAGATTTAATTGGAGAAATTTATACTGCCGAAGTACACCATGTTCGTCCAAGAGTGGTAATTTTAATTGACGATGATGGAAACGAAATTGTTTTGCCAAAAGAAAAACAAATACCATCTGACTTTTTCCGTAAAGGAGACAACGTTCGTGGAATCATTGAAAGCGTAGAATTAAAAGGAAATAAACCTCAAATAATTTTGTCTAGAACTTCTGAAAAGTTTTTAGAAAAATTATTCGAGCAAGAAATTCCAGAAGTTTTCGATGGATTGATTATGGTAAAAAACGTAGTGAGAATCCCAGGAGAAAAAGCAAAAGTAGCCGTAGATTCTTATGACGATAGAATTGATCCCGTTGGCGCTTGTGTGGGAATGAAAGGTTCACGTATTCACGGAATTGTTCGCGAATTAGGAAACGAAAATATTGACGTTATCAATTATACTAGTAATATTCAATTGTATATTACAAGAGCATTAAGCCCTGCAAAAGTTTCTTCAATCAAGATTAACGAAGAAACAAAAAGAGCCGACGTTTTCTTGAAATTAGAAGAAGTTTCTAAAGCAATTGGTAGGGGCGGACACAACATTAAGTTGGCAGGTCAATTAACTGGTTATGAACTTGACGTTATTCGTGAAGGAGATGTTGCCGGTGCTGTCGCAGACGAAGACGATGTCGAATTGACAGAGTTTTCAGATGAAATTGAAGAATGGGTTATTGAAGAGTTTGCTAAAATTGGTTTAGATACTGCAAAAAGCATCTTGAAGCAAGATGTAAATGATTTGGTGAGAAGAACTGACCTAGAAGAGGAAACAATTCTAGATGTAATGAGAATACTAAAAGAAGAATTTGATAGCTAGTCAATTCTTCAAAAAATAAATTTTAAACCTTATTTCTCCTCTCCTATTGAGAGTTAGTGTGAGGAACAATATAGAAGGTAATATTAAAAAGGTTTTATGTCTGAAGAGAAAGTTATTAGAATAAACAAAGTTTTAAGGGAATTGAATATTTCTTTAGAAAGAGCTGTGGATTATCTAAAAGATAAGGGTGTTGTTGTGGAATCAAACCCAAACACAAAAATTTCTGAGGCGGAATTTAACATCTTGCAGAATCAATTTGCGGGCGACAAGGGCAATAAGGAAGCTTCAAAAGAAGTTGGAGAAGAGAAAAGAAAAGAGAAAGAAGCTTTACGTATTGAACGAGAAAAAGAAATCGAGGATAAACGTAAGCATGATGAAGAACGGTTAAAAAGCCAAGAAGTCATCAAAGCGAAAGGCATTCTTTCTGGTCCAGTTCTCGTTGGAAACATTGATCTTAATCCTAAAAAACCTGCTCTAACTCCTCCGCCAACAGCGCCATCTGTTGAAAAAATTGAAACCCCAATTGCTAAAGTTTCTCACGAGAAGCCAGTTATAAAAGAAGCCGTTCAAAAAGAAGAACCAATACAAGAAAAAGAGGTTTCAGATAAAAAAGAGGCTAAACCTGTAGTAGAGATAAAAGAGGTCAAAAAAGATGTTCTGCCTGCTAAAAAGGAAGTTCCTGCAGTTCCAGAAGCTCCCGTCGAGGAATCAATCACCACAAAATACACCAAATTATCTGGAGCCACATTGACGGGTCAAACTATCGATTTATCTCAGTTTAATAAGCCTAAAAAGAAAAAAGAAGAGCCTAAAATTACGCCAAACAAACCTGGAACTCCTGGAGTTCCTGGAGCGCCTGGAAGTGCGGCTAATAATGCCAATAAAAACAAACGAAAAAGGATTGCTCCTAAACCAGGTGCTCCAAGACCACCTGCGACTCCAGGAGTTCCCGGTGCGCCAAATCCTAACAAAATTACTCCAAATGCTGGAGGTGGTGGCGGTTTCAATGCCAATAGAGGTGCAAGACCGGGATTTGTTAAAGGTGCAAGACCAGCAATCACGGCCAAAGTTGAGCCTACCGAAGAAGAAGTTAAAAATCAAATTAGAGAGACTTTAGAGAAACTACAAGGAAAAGGTGGTAAATCGAAAGCAGCGAAGTATAGAAGAGATAAAAGAGATACACACCGTCAAAAATCAGATGACGAGCAAAGAGTACTAGAAGAAGGTAGCAAAACCATCAAAGTTACTGAGTTTGTAACCGTTGGTGAAATCGCCATAATGATGGATGTGCCAATTACTAAAGTGATTGGAACGTGTATGTCACTTGGTATTATGGTTACTATGAATCAACGTTTGGATGCAGAAACATTAACCATTGTTGCCGATGAATTTGGATACGAAGTCGAATTTATCACAGTAGATATCGAAGAAGCAATTCAAGTTGTTCCTGATAAAGAAGAAGATTTAGTTTACAGAGCGCCTATCGTAACCGTAATGGGTCACGTAGATCACGGTAAAACCTCTTTACTGGATTATATTCGTAAAGAGAATGTAATTGCGGGTGAATCTGGAGGAATTACTCAGCATATTGGAGCTTATGGAGTAACATTAGAAGACGGTCAAAAAATTGCTTTCCTAGATACACCGGGTCACGAAGCGTTTACCGCAATGCGTGCTCGTGGTGCTCAAGTTACCGATATTGCTATTATTGTAGTAGCTGCCGATGATGATATTATGCCACAAACCAAAGAGGCCATTTCTCACGCTCAGGCTGCAAATGTTCCAATTATATTTGCTATCAATAAAATTGATAAGCCAAACGCCAATGTTGAAAAAATAAAAGAAAAATTAGCAGGTATGAATTTACTTGTTGAAGATTGGGGTGGAAAAATCCAATCACACGATATTTCGGCTAAATTTGGAACAGGAGTTAAAGAATTATTAGAAAAAGTTTTATTAGAAGCCGAACTTTTAGATTTAAAATCAAATCCAAACAAAGCAGCACAGGGAACTGTTGTAGAAGCCTTTTTGGACAAAGGAAAAGGATACGTTTCTACCATATTGGTACAACACGGAACCTTGAAAATTGGGGATTATATGTTGGCTGGAAAACACCACGGTAAAATTAAAGCAATGCACGATGAACGAGGAAATATTGTGACCGTTGCAGGTCCATCAACTCCGGTTTCTGTTTTAGGTTTAGACGGTGCGGCGACTGCTGGTGACAAGTTCAACGTTTTTGAAGACGAAAAAGAAGCAAAACAAATTGCTTCAAAACGTTCTCAATTGATGCGTGAACAATCGGTTCGTACACAACGTCATATTACCTTGGATGAAATTGGACGTAGAATTGCCTTAGGTCAATTTAAAGAATTGAACATCATCCTTAAAGGTGACGTGGATGGTTCGGTTGAAGCCTTGTCGGATTCGTTCTCTAAATTATCTACCGAAGAAATTCAAATCAATATTATACATAAAGGTGTTGGAGCGATTACCGAAACTGACGTAATGTTGGCTTCTGCTTCAGATGCGATCATCATCGGATTTAACGTTCGTCCTGCTGGAAATGCGAGACAATTAGCCGACAAAGAAGAAATTGACATCCGTTATTATTCTATCATTTACGCCGCTATCGACGACTTGAAAGATGCGATGGAAGGAATGTTGGCTCCAGAAATGAAAGAAGAAGTGCTTGGTACTGCCGAAATTCGTGAGATATTCAAAATATCTAAAGTAGGTTCTATCGCCGGAAGTATGGTTATGGATGGAAAAATTGTTAAAAATGCTAAAATGAGAATTATTAGAGATGGCGTTGTTGTCTTTACAGGTGAACTTTTAGCCTTGAAACGATTTAAAGATGATGTGAAAGATGTAGCCAAAGGGTATGATTGTGGTATTCAAATAAAAGGATACAATGATATCGAAGAAAGAGATATTATCGAATCGTATCACGAAGTAGCAATTAAAAAGAAATTGAAATAAAATTTGGAACTATTTATAAGAAATCCCGATTGCTCGGGATTTTTTTTGTTTTAAAGGTTAATATGCTTTTCGTATATTTGTATTTATAAACAAAGCAGTTATGGTAACAATCAAAATAAAAGAAAATTCGAAACAGGCAAAAATAGTCTTAGAAATGCTAAAAACATTTTCATTTGTACAAGTTGTACCAACAGAGTTAAACAATTTGAAAAAAGAGTCTGTTGCAAAGAAAATTCCTTCTCCAAAAGTTTTACAAGATTTAGATTTAGCTTTTAAACAATTAAAAGAGTCAAAGCAAAGTAATTCAAAACGTAAGACTTTAGATGAATTGTTAAATGAAAAATAAGATTGTAACCTTACCTATTTTTGATATTTTTTATAAAAGATTTTCTAAAAAATTCCCTTCCTTAGAAAATGAATTGTTAGCATAAAAAGAGCTATTATTAGAAAATCCAAAAAGCGGCATACTAATTACTGCAAATGCCTATAAAATAAGATTAGCAAGTTCTGACAAGAATTCTGGTAAAAGCGGTGGATTTAGAGTAATTACTTATTTGATTGATGAAAAGGAAAATGGAGTTGAAATAAATTTATTGCTCATTTACGATAAATCGGAAAAGAGTTCAACAAAGAAATCAGAAATAATTAAAATAATTCAAAAGTATTTTTATCGAACGTTGTGTGAAGTAGCAATTAAAAAAAAATTGAAATAAAATTTAGAACTATTTATAAGAAATCCCGATTACTCTGGATTTTTTTGTTTTAGGTTTGTAGCCATCGCTTTTCTAGCGGAATTACTATCACTACTATAATCCAATAGAAATTATTTCCTTTTTAAATTCTCGTTAACTATGAAATTGTTTGCGAAATTATTCTAATTTTGTTTTTAATAAATTTAAACCACAAATAAAACAATCTGTACGCTTATTACCGCTAACTTTTAACTTCTAACCCTTCAATGAACTGGGAACAACTTTTATCACTAAAACGCCAAGGCGACACGAGCAAACGTTTACGAATTGAGCAAGATGATACCCGTTTGGGCTTTGAAGTAGATTATGATCGCATTATTTTTTCGTCGGCATTCCGAAGTTTACAGGATAAAACACAGGTTATTCCGCTTTCGAAAACTGATTTTGTTCACACCCGATTGACGCACAGTTTGGAAGTTTCGGTTGTTGGGCGTTCTATTGGGCGATTGGTTGGCAAAAAAATAATCGAAAAATACCCGCATTTGAAAGCAATTCACGGTTTTCAAGCTAATGATTTTGGAGCAATTGTGGCTGCAGCTTCTTTGGCACACGACATCGGAAATCCACCTTTTGGACATTCTGGAGAAAAAGCCATTGGAGAATATTTTTCGATTGGAAAAGGACTACAATACAAAGACCAACTTACGAACAAAGAATGGCAGGATTTAATTGATTTTGAAGGCAATGCCAATGGATTTTCAGTGCTAACAGCAAGTCGTCCAGGAATCGAAGGAGGATTGCGAATTTCGTATGCCACTCTTGGTGCTTTTATGAAGTATCCAAAGGAAAGTTTGCCCAAAAAGCCAACACAAAACATTGCTGACAAGAAATATGGATTCTTTCAAGCAGACAGCCAATTTTTCCAAGAAGTAGCATCTGAATTGGGTATGATTCCAAACAAAAATGCAAATGACATTGGTTTCGAAAGACACCCTTTAGCTTATTTAGTCGAAGCTGCCGATGATATTTGCTATACGATTATCGATTTTGAAGACGGAATCAATCTCGGTTTGGTTTCGGAAGATTTTGCTTTGGAATATTTAATAAAATTAGTAAAAGACAGCATAGATTCGGCTAAATACAATTCTTTAACCACAAAAGAAGACCGAATCAGTTATTTGAGAGCTTTGGCAATTGGTAGTTTAATCAATGATGCCGTGAAAGTTTTTATCGAAAATGAAGAAGCAATTTTACAGGGAAGATTTCCTTATGCTTTGACTGACAAAAGCAAATATAAAGTGCAGATGGATGATATCATCAAATTGAGCGTCAAAAACATCTATCAAAGTCAAGAAGTCATTGAAAAAGAAATCGTTGGTTACCAAATTATTCAAACCTTATTGGATAAATTCATCACCGCATTCAACAATAAATTCAATGAGAATGCGTCCAATTATGACAAACTATTGTTGAAAATGCTACCCGAAAAATTCTTGGAGGAAAAGGATGATTTGTATAAAAGGCTTTTGCATATTTGCCATTACGTTTCTCTTTTGACCGATGGAAATGCTTTGGAATTATATGAAACAATTAATGGTCGAAAAACCAATTAAGAATTAAAAGTTATAGACCAACCCAACTCCAATAGATTGCCGAAGTTGTAGTCTTGCACCTTTCATAATTGTTTTACCGTCTACTATTTCTGAAGTTTTCACATCATCATCATAAATCATATGCAATCCAACGTTTGCTTTAATGTGTTGATTGACCAGTAAATCAAATTGAAGTCGCCACTCCACATCAATATTTCCAAAATTATTAATATAATCTGAATACAAACTTAGCCGGTTTTCCATAATTATATTTTTCATTACTTCAGTCTTGTAATAATTTGTGGCTAGAAATCCAATTTCTGTTCTGGTATTTTCTCCCTTAACTAGTACATTTCCTTGTGTATCATAAATTGCTTTTACCACTCCAAATGCACCCTGATTAGCAAGAACTTGGTCAAAAACTAAAGTGCTTTTTACTGTTAATGGAGAAATATAGGCATCAAATTTCTTTTTTTTTAATAAATAATTTGCACCAACGCCAAGGAAAATATATGCAGGAGCAAAAGCCCTTGATATGGGTTTGTTGGTATCAGGATACCGATAACCGTTTGAAAATTGAGTGTTAAAATTGAATTTTGCACTGTAATACCAATTAGACAATGTGTCTTTTCGATAACCATAACTAGAATTAAGTCGCACTTCATCGTCTGATTTTCGTAGCTCTACATTTTCTTGCTTATTCAAACCGTATCTAAAACTAAATTCATTTAGCCATTCGCTACTGATGTCAGAACGTTTTCTTAAAAAATGCCCCTTAATTAATCCTGCAACCGAACTAATTCCGCCTGCATTCCAATTTACAAATGCAATTTGACTTATATCTAATCCCAACATATTTTTTTTGCTCCAATATTTGTCAAATTTCAAAGGGATTCTCGATATTTTATTAGATTGAAGTTTTATTATTTGCTGGACTTTTTTTGGAGTTAACATAGGATTAATATCAATCACAATATTCTTTATCGTATCTCTTTGAACAATCGTATCGTTCGTTATAACAACTTGATTTGGTTGGATTGTATCAAGCAAAACTTCTTTCTCTTGCGAAAAACAACTAAAAGAAAATAAAAAAATTAATAGAGTTTGAATAGTAAAATAGCACTTCATACAGATATAAATATGGAGAAATTAACTAATTTCATAATTCGATAAAATAGTTTTCAAACTCCTAACGTCAATATTGCAATATTGTTGTAGTTCTTCGACAGTTCCTTGTTCGATAAATTCATCAGGAATTCCAAGAATTTTGATGTTGGAAGAATAATTGTTTTGAGCAGAAAACTCAAGAATAGCGCTGCCAAAGCCACCTTTGATTGCACCGTCTTCAATGGTTATTATATTTTCAAATTCCTTGAAAATGCTATGTAATAATTTTTCATCCAAAGGTTTTACAAAAGCAAAATCATAATGGGCAAAATCATCTGGATTTTTTATTTCAGTCAAAGCCAATGTCACATTATTTCCAATGGTTCCGTTGGATAAAATCGCTATTTTCATTCCTTTTTTAAGGCAATTTGCTTTGCCAATTTCAATTTTTTCGTAGGGCTTTTGCCAATCCACAATTTGTCCGCGACCTCTCGGATATCGAATCGCAATCGGATGATTCAATCCCAATTGTGCCGTGTACAAAATGTTTCGTAAAGCAATTTCATTTAAAGGTGAATACACAATCATATTGGGAACACAACGCAAATAAGCCAAATCGAAAACACCGTGATGGGTTGCGCCATCTTCGCCCACCAATCCTGCTCTGTCCAAACAAAAAATCACGGGCAAATCCTGTAAAGCCACGTCATGAATCACTTGGTCGTAAGCACGTTGCAAAAAAGTGGAATAGATATTACAGAAAGCAATCATTCCTTGAGTCGCCATTCCTGCTGATAATGTTACCGCGTGTTGCTCTGCAATTCCAACATCAAAAGCGCGTTTAGGGAAAGCGTCCATCATCAATTTCAACGAACTTCCCGATGGCATTGCGGGTGTGATTCCTATGATTTTTTCATTGGCTCTAGCCAAATCTAAAAGTGTTAAACCAAAAACGTCTTGGAATTTCGGCGAAAGATTTTCTTCGGATTTAGAGTGAATTTCTCCCGTCGAAGCATCAAATTTTCCTGGAGCATGATATTTTACTTGGTCTTCTTCGGCTTGTTGTAACCCTTTTCCTTTTGTGGTTATGATATGAAGGAATTTTGGGCCTTTTATTTTTTTAAGTCGTTTTAATTCTTTGATAACTGCAAAAATATCGTTGCCGTCAATAGGTCCTGAATAATCAAAATTCAGAGACTTAATCATATTATTTTGCTTCGGATTTTTTCCTTCTTTCACGGCAGTGAGATAATTTTTCAAAGCACCAACACTTGGGTCTATCCCAATAGCATTGTCGTTGAGAATTACTAATAAATTAGCGTCGGTTACTCCAGCGTGATTCAAACCTTCGAACGCCATTCCAGATGCGATTGAAGCATCGCCAATAACAGCAATGTGGTGTTTTTCGAAATCGCCTTGTAAATTCGAGGCAATCGCCATTCCCAAAGCTGCCGAAATAGAAGTCGAAGAATGGCCGACGCCAAAAGCATCATAAACACTTTCGCTTCTTTTTGGAAAACCAGAAATCCCGTTAAGTTGGCGATTGGTATGAAAAACTTCTCTTCTTCCAGTCAATATTTTGTGACCATAAGCTTGATGTCCCACGTCCCAAATTAATACATCATTTGGAGTGTCAAAAACATAATGCAAAGCAATCGTAAGTTCAATAACGCCAAGGCTTGCACCCAAATGTCCTTCTTTTAAGGCTACAATTCCAATAATAAAATCACGCAATTCTTGGGCGACTTGAGGAAGTTGAGCCTCGTCGAGTTGACGTAAATCGGTTGGATTGTTGATTTGTGGAAGTAGGTTGCTTTTCATTTTATGATAAAAAGCAAATTTACGGTTTTAATGTTAAAAATTAATCATTTTCAAATTTGGTAATTCGTTCAAGCTTAATCGTGTCAATCTTCGGAATAATTTTGGTTCTAAATAATGTTTTTTTAATAGTATCTGGTTTAATTGTAATTGATAATTGGAATTTACAATTCCTTTTTTTTCCATTTTCTTCTCCTGGATACCATTTTTTAGAATTGCTTAAAACTCTTGTAATTTCTTCTTTAATACCGAATCCTACATCCTTTGCAACGGTGATTGAATCTAATTTCCCATCCTTTTCAATGACAAAAGTGGCAACTAATGTAAAATCTAAGCGTTTTGATTCTTTAGAAAATTTAAAATTTTCTTTTATGTATTTGTTAAAATTTATTGGTCCTCCTATATGTTCAGGATATACACTAATTCCAACACCACCATATATCGTAGTATCTTCATATACAATAGTATTTTGTTTTGTTGTTTCAGCACAAAAACTTGCCTTTGGTTTTACAAATCGCACCTGATTTACTTTTGGTGTTCGTGGAGGTGGCAGTAAAGTATTTTTCGAATTGTGTTTTGGAGGCAAAATAACACCAACAGTTGTATGTTCCTCTTTTGTAGAATCTTCAACAACTTCAATTTTATCAATTTTTTGTTTGTTTCCGTTTTTATCGGCACAACTAAATAAAGTCGTTCCCATAGCAATAAACAAAGCCAATAAAAATATTTTATTGTATTGTGTTTGCGAATATAAAACTCGATTCGGGATTTGAATCGTCAAGGTATCCAATTGCGATTTTTTAAATCTTCCACAGACGTTGCTGTCTTGTAGAAAATAGGCTTGAATTTCATCAGGTAATTTATTTGTAAAATCAACTACATTTTTGGAACAACTCCCACAAAAACGGCCATTATCATTTGGAGTCATTTTATTCCAATCCTCATTACAAGGTTCAGGAATCGTGATTTTATAATTTCTTTCCATAAGATATGTTTCTGATTTTAAAATTAACGAAAATTATTTCAAAATCGTACTTTTGCCTTATGATAAACCCTTTCACCGACGAATATTTTATGAAGAAAGCTTTGCAAGAGGCAGAAATGGCTTTTGAAAAAGACGAAATTCCTGTTGGAGCAGTAATTGTAATCGACAATAAAATCATTGCTCGAAGTCATAATCTCACCGAAATGCTGATTGATGTTACCGCTCACGCTGAAATGCAAGCGATAACAGCTGCTGCCAATTTCCTTGGTGGAAAATATTTAGTGGGTTGCACGTTATATGTCACGATCGAACCTTGCCAAATGTGCGCCGGCGCTTTATACTGGAGCCAAATATCAAAAATTGTTTTTGGAGCCAGTGATGAACATCGCGGTTTCGAGAAAATGGGAACACAATTGCATCCAAAAACTACAGTAGTTCGCGGCGTCTTAGCGAATGAAGCGTCGGAGTTGATAAAGGCTTTTTTTGCTAAGAAAAGGAAATAATTGCTATTGGTGTAAGTGGTATCACAAAAAATTTTCTAAAAATACAATTCGGATTAAATTGTTCTAGAAAGAAAAAACTCCTAGACTTTTGAAAGAGTAGGAGTTTTGATGTTGTAAGCTTTCGGAAAACCATTTTTACTGATTAATTAATTCTTTTTGTTCAGTTCCAAATACCTTTACTAAGAAATCTTTTATTGAAGGAGCAAGCATTTTGTATAATTCAATTTTATTTTCAGGAACATCCTTTTCAGATATTGTTAAGAAATAAACAACTGCTTTTGGGACTTCTAATGCTTCACAAATTTTATCCAATGTTTCTGGATTAGGCTCATAAACGCCATTGATGATTTGTGATAATGCAGTTGGACTTTTTCCAATTTTTTTAGAAAGTTCTATTTGTGTTATTCCTTTTTTCTTAATAATTGAGCTAATTACTTCTCCTATTTTCATAATTTAATATTATTGTCAAAAGAAAGCAGTTACTATTTTAATTAAAGAAGCAATTATTTCCAAAACTTTTAATTCTGTTTTAGCATTCGTTAATTCTTCTTTAATTTCTGATAATAATTTTTTATTTTCTTCTGATGTTTCTTCTGAAGCTATAGCTTCATTAATTTTTTCTAATATATGTTTCATTTATTTTATTGTATCAATAATTATAATGAGGTGCTTTACCTCATTAATCCTAATTAAATACAATAATTGAATGTGTGTCGTCTAAGTTTTTGAAATTGAAGCAGCAAATTTTTCTAATCTGCTCTCTTTTGTTTTGTAATGTCTTTTTTCTAAGATTATTTATATTTTTTAAAACTCCAGAAATTGATTTAAACGATTTTTTAGAAATTTCAAAAAGTGCTCTATGAATATAATAGTTGTGTAAATGTTTACTAAAATTTGCATTAAAAGCACTGTTGTTAGAGAAAACAAACTCTTCTAATTCTTTCAATGAAAGGTTGTCCAAATACTTTTTGGTTGCTAACCATTCGTCTTCCTCATAGAATAGTTTATTTAAAACATCTAGAGAAGACTGCATACCCATAAAGCTGTTTTCTATAACTGAATTTAAAGTTTCTAGTCCTTTTATCAATTCAGAGTAGCTGATGTGGAATTTAGTGTTGTTCATAAATGATATGATATAAAAATATTTTCAAATTTAAGTAAAACTTAAATAAAAACCTAATTATTTTAACTAAATAAAAAAACCCTCACATTCAAACCGAATTTAGTTCAGTTTCCTGCAAGGGTTCTAAAATAATCTAAAATCTAAATTCAGAAATCTAAAATAGATTTAGTATCTGTAATACTCTGGTTTAAATGGTCCTTCAACCGCAACGCCAATATATTCCGCTTGGTCGTTACGTAAAGTTTCTAGTTCAACACCTAGTTTAGCCAAGTGCAACATTGCTACTTTTTCATCTAAATGTTTAGGTAACATATACACCTCATTATTGTATGCCGCGCTGTTTTTCCACAATTCGATTTGAGCTAGAGTTTGGTTGGTGAATGAGTTACTCATTACAAAACTTGGGTGACCTGT
>CAMBHH010000004.1 GCA_945866505.1 Flavobacterium psychrophilum | reverse complement strand
TGACTAAATATCCAAATTCTCCAACAAAATCATATTCCACCGATTGGCAATCTGTGGTTAAAACAATCTATAATTACGATGATTTTGGTCCAGAACTCAACAAAACGGGCTATTTTGATGACGATATTACTAAATTGTTGACTGGAATAAATTTGCAAAACGAACGCATTGCAGCTGTATTTAATTTCGTCAAATCCAATGTAAAATGGAATAAATTTACGAGATATTCCTGTAATGACGGAGTAAAAACGGCCTATAAAAACAAGACTGGAAATACAGCCGAAATCAATTTGATGCTCACTGCCATGTTGCGTTTTGCGGGATTCAATGCCAATCCGGTTTTAATAAGTACTCGCGATAACGGAGTTGCTTTTTTCCCGAGTAGGACAGCCTTTAATGCCGTGATTGCCGCAGTCGAAACTCCAGAAGGATTAATAGTAATGGATGCAACCGAAGTATATTCGGCACCTAATGTTTTACCCTTGCGTGATTTGAATTGGGTGGGACGATTAATTCGCAAAGACGGCACTTCGACCGATGTAGATTTAATGCCAAATACAGTATCTAGAGAAGCTATAAGTGTTACTGTTGTGTTGAAAGACGACGGTTCAGCCGATGGAAAACTAAGGAGACAACTCACAGAACATGAAGCCTTATCCTTTAGAAAGAAACATGTATCAAAAACGAATGATGCTTACTTAGAAGAGTTAGAAACCCAAAATAACAACATGGAGATTAGCGATTATAAAAGAGAAAACGACCTCGACGTATCGCAACCAATAATAGAAACGTATTCCTTTGAAGACAACAAAAATATTGAGGTGATCAACGGCAAAATTTATATTTCACCAATGTTATTTTTAGCATCAAAAGAAAACCCATTCAAACAAGAAGCGAGAGAATACCCTATAGATTTTGGTTATCCATCACAAGATAAATGCAACATCAGCATCAGTATTCCCGAGGGATACGCAGTAGAATCTATGCCCGAATCGGTAAATATTGGTACAGGTGACGGAATAGGTTCTTTTAAATTTATGATTGTCAACAACGGTACTATGATCCAACTTGCTAGCACGTCTACCATCAATACCGCCATTGTTGCGCCTGATTTTTATCCTGTTTTAAAAGGCTTCTTTCAACAAATGATCGACAAACAAAATGAAAAAATTGTTTTGAAGAAAATTTAATATCAACAACTCAACCCTGACAGGGTTAAAATCCGTGACGGGGTTAAAAAATAGAAATACCGTGTTTGGATATTAAAGTTTATTATGCAGATGAAATGATTGACTTAGCTAAAAAAGTAATCTCCATTGCACCTACTTATGGTACTTATGTTCCAGCCAATTAGGGGCTTATTTTAAAATTCATAATTTAATGTTCCCTGTTCACAATTATTTTTATATTTGTTCAATTAATTATTAATAATTTACCATTCACCATTCATAATTTGCAATTGACCATATATGAATTAATTATAAGTCACTGTCAAACATAAAAAAGGATGAAATATGACAGAATTAGCGAATGAATTTAGCCGGTTTTGGGTTGCTGATGGGATTTTGTATAGCAAATTTACTCAAAAAACGAATATTGATTTGGATATCTTAAAAACGTTAATAGAAATGCGACATAGTATTTCGAATAATGTCAATCAGTATTGGTGTTATGACATTAGAGATGGAAGTGGTTTTCCTAAAGAATGCCGAGAGTATGCAGATAAGTATGGTCAGGATTTTTTGTTTGCATGTGCTTTAGTTATCAATTCACATCTTCAAAAATTTCTATTTAATGCCTATCAAAAATTAAATAAACCAAAAATTCCGTTTCAGGCATTCACTGATGAAGCAAAAGCGGTGGAATGGTTAAATGAATTAAAAGCGCAAAATGAATTTAGCTAATCTATTACAAACAAATATTTCTATTTTAAAACTTTACTTGAGTTATTTGAAAGAAAATACTAAGAGAGAATTAGATGCTAAAAATTAGAAATAATTTTTAATTATTACAGACGTATTAAAATTGGATCAAGGTGACGAGTTACTAAAAAAGAATTGTTGAATATGAAAGAAATTGAAAATGATACAGTACAAGTATGGTTTGAGGAGGGCATCGTTTTTTTAAAATTTCAGAAAGACACTGTATTAAACCTTGAAGCCATTAAGCAAACAATAGAACTGGGAGAAAATTTTTCTGTCGAAGAAAAGCAATATGTGGTATGTGACATTACGAACGTCAAAAGTGCAACCAGCGAAGCTAGGGAGTACGGAAGTAAACACGGTCAAAATGGTATCTATGCCTGTGCGGTATTAGTTAATTCTTATTTTACCAAATTCCTATTTACGTCTTACATAAAATTTAGTAAACCTGATTTCCCATTTGCGGTTTTTATAAGTAAAGAAAAAGCGGTTAAATGGTTGTTAGAAATAAAAGCAAAAAATGAACAGGGACAATCATTTTAAATTTTAATTTTTTTGACTTTTTTTCTAAAAGAAAGTTTTAAATTTGGTAGATCAATGAAATCAATATTCTAAATATCATATGGGTAAACTAGAAGAAATAGTAGCTTTGGTTCGTTCTATAAACGCAGATGAGTTTCAAGCGCAACTGACTACTGGAAATAGTTTAGAAGATGTCCATAAAGAATTGCTTTTTTTAGCTGAGAAAATTGATTCCAAAAAGAAAAGAACGGATCTCATTATAGAACATATTTCAAATTGTTACTCAGGAGATTTTTTCAATTATTTACCCATTTCCGATAAACAAGACGAATTAGATGTTTTCTGTATGGGATTTAACACCTATATCGAAGAATTACAAGCCGTTATGGTTTCTAAAAATTTGTTAGAAGCCAGTAATAATAAATTGCAAGAAGAAAAAGAGCGTTCCGAGCAATTAGCCAGGGCTAGGGATGAATTTCTGTCAAGCATGAGTCATGAAATTCGCACACCACTTAATGGTATTTTAGGATTCACCAATTTGCTGCTTAAGAATCCTTCTTTAGATGCTGACAGCAAAAAGCAATTAGACTATATAATGATGTCAGGAGATATTCTTCTGGTGATTATCAATGATATTTTGGATTTGGCAAAAATTGAAGCAGGGCAGATTACGCTTTATGAAAAACCATTCGAATTATCAAAACTTATCCAGCTAGTGTATGATGCTTTTAGTACTAAGATTGCGGAGAAGCATATCAGTTTTGAAACTACCATCGATAAAAAAGTTCCTGCAATAGTTAATGGCGATTCTGTTCGTGTTGCTCAAATATTATTTAATTTGATTAGTAACGCTGTTAAGTTTACCCCTTCAAAAGGTAAGATTAGATTGAAAATTGATTTTGAGAACGAAGATGAAAGGTTTTATCATATAAAAATAACAGTAAAAGATAATGGTATCGGAATTGCTCCAGACAAAATTGATTCTGTTTTCGATCCATTTATACAAGTAAGCGATGACGCAGCAAGAAAATATGGAGGCACAGGATTGGGATTAACAATCATCAAGAAAATCATAACTATGATGAATGGAGGAATCGAAGTGAAAAGCGAGCTCAATGCTGGAACAAAATTTAAGGTGTACTTGCCTTTTACAAAAGAAAGTAGCTATGCATCTAATTCAGAATTGCTTATTAAAAATAATAAACCTGAACGTTTTGTCGGTAAGAACAAAAAAATAAAAGTCCTTTTGGCAGAGGACAACCGGATTAATCAACTTTTGGCGCAGAAAGTGCTTTCAAAATTCAATTTTGATTGCTTTGTTGTAGAAAATGGCAACTTGGCAGTTGAAGCTGTAATTAATGAAAATTTCGATATTGTATTAATGGACATCATGATGCCTGTCATGGACGGATACGAAGCCTCTTCAATGATTCGCAGTTTAACCGACGAAACTAAAAAGAATATTCCAATTATTGCATTAACAGCAGTTGTCACTGGTTCTATTGTCGAAGACTGCGCTAAAGTTGGAATTAACAGTTACTTGTCAAAACCTTTTGAGTCAGAAGAGTTATTTAAGGCGATAACAAAATTAGTTCATTGAATAAAATGAATCTTTAAAACCATAAAAAGAATAATGAACCTAAAAAACTCCCAGCTCGCCGTTGACACTTGGATCAAAGAACATGGCGTTCGCTACTTCAACGAACTCACCAATATGGCGCAACTTACTGAGGAAGTAGGCGAGGTAGCCCGAATTATTGCACGTCGTTATGGAGAACAATCTGAAAAAGAATCAGACAAAAACAAAGACCTAGGCGAAGAACTTGCTGATGTAGTTTTCGTAGTTTTATGCCTTGCCAACCAAACCGGAATCGATTTGCAAGCCGCTTTCGATAAAAAAATGGATTTGAAATCAGTGCGTGATAAAGACCGCCACAAGAACAACGATAAATTGAAATAATTGTGAATTATGAATTGTAAATTATGAATTGTGAATGAGTAGTCCTAAATTGCGCAATGAAATTATTTGGATAAAAACTCATAACTCATAACTCATAACTCATAATTAAAAAAATGAATTTACTCCTAAACATTGATTCGCAATTCATAATTCACAATTCACAATTAAACATAACGGGTTCCAAGTCCGAAACGAACAGGCTATTGCTATTACAAGCTTTGTTTTCGAATATTACTTTAGAAAACACTTCCAATTCTGATGATAGCGAAGTAATGCAAAGAGCGTTGACTTCCAACTTCCAGCTTCCAACTTCTAACTCCCAGCTTATAGACATTCATCACGCAGGAACTGCAATGCGTTTTCTTACAGCCTATTTTGCTGTGAATGAAGGACGAGAAGTAGTTTTGACAGGTTCGCAAAGAATGACAGAACGCCCGATAAAAGTATTGGTTGAAGCCTTGCAACAATTGGGAGCGCAAATCACCTATGAAAATGAAGATGGTTATCCACCAATCCGAATCAAAGGACAAAAAATCACAAAAAACAAAGTGAGTATTCCGGCTAATGTCAGCAGTCAATACATTTCAGCATTATTGCTAGTGGGTCCAAAATTAGAAAACGGCATCGAATTGACTCTAATGGGCGAAATTACATCCATTCCATATATCAAAATGACTTTAGCATTGCTCAACGAAATTGGTGTCGAAACTATTTTTGAAGAAAATGTCATCACAGTTAAAAACAAAACCCAAAACCCAAAACCACAAACCCTGACAGTGGAATCCGATTGGAGTTCAGCATCGTACTTTTTTAGTATAGTAGCTTTGTCCGAAATTGGAACACAAATCATATTGTCGAGTTACAAACAAAACAGTTTACAAGGCGATAGCTCCTTGGTAGAAATTTATAAAAATTTAGGTGTTGAAACTGTCTTTAAAAACAACAGTGTTGTTTTAAGAAAATCAGATCCCCATAGCAATCGGGAGCAAAACCTCCAATATCTAATCTGCAATCTGAATTCTTCCCCAGATATCGCCCAAACGATTGTCGTTACCTGCCTGGGGCTAGGAATTGGTTGTCATTTAACCGGACTTCATACTTTAAAAATTAAAGAAACCGACCGCTTAGAAGCCTTAAGAATTGAACTGACAAAATTAGGAGCCAATATTTCCGTGACAAACGATAGTCTGACTCTTGTTGCAACAGAAAAAATCAATTCAAATGTGAAAATTGCCACCTACAACGACCACCGAATGGCAATGGCGTTTGCACCTTTAGCATTAAAAGTTCCTATAGTTATCGAAAATGCAGAAGTAGTTTCGAAATCGTACCCGGATTTTTGGGAGGATTTCCGAGAAATAGGTTTTGATATAAAGGAGCTAAAGATTTAGAAAAAAGTCGGGATGACTGGATTCGAACCAGCGACCCCTAGCACCCCATGCTAGTACGCTACCTGGCTGCGCTACATCCCGAATGTTTTGCAAATATAGTATATCAAAACCAATTTTTCGACTATGTTGTACAACGAAAAATAAACTTTGTGACTTTGCGTCTTTGCTGCAAAAAGAAAAATAAACCCCGAAACACTTGACAACGCCTATCTCACAATCGTATATTTGCAACCGGTTAAAGTTGAAGCCTAAAAACTTCTAACTTCTAACTTCTAACTTCTAAATTTATCAAATGAAATTATCACATTTTCAATTCAATTTACCAAAAGAACTTCTTGCAGAATATCCAGCCGAAAACAGAGACGAATCTCGTCTTATGGTCATTGACAGAAAAAAACAAACTATAGAACACAAAATGTTTAAAGATGTAATCAATTATTTTGATGAAGGAGATGTTCTAATTTTGAATAACACGAAAGTTTTTCCGGCACGCTTGTACGGTAATAAAGAAAAAACAGGAGCTAGAATCGAAGTATTCTTGTTAAGAGAATTAAATGCTGAACAACGTCTTTGGGATGTATTGGTAGATCCAGCACGTAAAATCCGTATCGGGAACAAATTGTATTTTGGCGATGACGATTCGTTAGTAGCAGAGGTAATCGATAATACAACTTCACGCGGAAGGACTCTGCGTTTTCTTTACGATGGTTCCTACGAAGAATTTAGAAATAAATTAACTGAATTGGGTGAAACTCCAATTCCAAAATACATCAACAGAGAGGTAACTCCAGAAGATGCTGATCGCTATCAGACGATTTATGCCAAAGAAGAAGGAGCTGTTGCGGCACCAACTGCTGGTTTGCACTTTTCTAAACATTTGTTGAAAAAACTAGAAATCAAGGGAATTAAATTTGCCGAAGTAACGCTACACGTAGGTTTGGGAACTTTTAATCCTGTTGAGGTTGAGGATTTATCAAAACACAAAATGGATTCGGAAGAATTAAAAATTACGCAAGAAGCCTGCGATATTGTCAATGATGCAAAAGTTAAAAGAAAACGTATTTGTGCTGTGGGAACAACTTCGATGCGCGCAATAGAAAGTTCAGTTTCGTCACAAAGAACGCTAAACCCTTATGACGGTTGGACTAATAAATTTATTTTTCCTCCACACGATTTCAGCGTAGCAACCTGTATGATTACTAATTTTCACACCCCAAAATCAACTTTATTAATGATGATTTCCGCTTTTTGTGGACACGATTTAATGAAAAAAGCATACGAGGAAGCTATTAAAGAAGGTTATAAATTCTATTCTTATGGCGATGCAATGTTGATCTTGTAGTTATTGCGAAACGAGCAAGAAGCAGAGCTTTTTCCTAATTTAAAATAAAAAATCTCGTCAGGAATGGCGAGATTTTTCATTTTAATTCAAAAATTCTAATTGAAATCGAAGCGAACACCCATTGAAATGTTATTTTGATCAATTCCATTTTTTTTGAAAAGCGGATTTAAATCATATTTCAAATACAAACTAGTTTCCTTGTACCCAAGATAAGTACTTACACCATAAATAAAATCATTGGTATTAAAGTTGCCTTTGGTTTTTATTCTTATTTTATCATCGTCATTATTGTAGTACATTTTTTGCTTTGATTTTACTCTAAAACCTCCATAGCCTCCAATCCCAAAACGAACCCCTTTGTGCGAAGAAAAACTAGAATTTCCGTGGTTCGATTTATTACCCGAAAAATCAAATTCTAAATGCAACGGCGCAACTAGATACACATTTTTGAAACGCGAATCTTTTAATTCATAGGGAAAGACCTCGAGATTGGTTTGACCATTAGAAGCTGGAACAAAATAGCGATTATCGGTTGGGCGAATGTTATTGTACATTACTGAAAAACCATATTTCAAATGTAATAGATTGTGATTTTTGAAAATTCTAGTATTATCAGTAAAGCCCCATTCGAAGAAATGAGATTGCCAATAATAAAAATCCGAATTAGCAACTGCTTTATTGGACACAAGATTATTGGCGCCAAAGGCTAATACAAACTGAGAAGTGGTTCTTTTTTCTGAAACATCTTTTTTGTTTTTTACTTTCATGGCTGGAAAATAAAACGAGTAAGAATGATGTGTAGAATCGGTAGCTTTTAATTTTCCGTCCACTTTTTGTTGAACAAGATCTTGTAGTTTTTGTTGCTCAATAGCGATTCTATCTTCCATGTTTTTAGCCCTGGTTTCGGCTAATTTTTGTTTTTTTTCTTCAGCTTCTTCTTTGGTGATTTTGCCATTTTCCAATGCTACATTTACGGCTTCGACTTCAATTTTTAAAGCTGATTTTTCTTCTTTGGTAATGTTTTCGATCTCGGAGGAGATTGATTTTACTTGGGATTCAAAGGATTGTTTTGGTTTTTCGTTTTTAATGCTTTGGTCTTGTGCTTGTAATTTACTTACACAAAGAAGAATAAATACGGTTAGATAAAGGATAATTTTTGTCATAATGTTAAGATTTAATTGTTCGATTTTTGATTGATGATTATTATTGATTATTTCTGTTGGCAAATGCTTCTTTGGCTTCTTTGTATTTTTTGGTAATTGTATTCAATGCTCTTTCTCGAAAGGATACTTCCAATTCTCCGTCAACTTGATGTAATAAATCGGTTGAATTTATTTTTATTGATGGGTTTTTACTGTCTGATTTTAAATTTTTTTCTGCCGAAGCTAATAAATTCTCAATATTTTCGTGGCTTTCATTTTTATTTTCTTCAACTTGTAAATTTTGATTATAGGGTTGAATTTCAGTTATAGCATTGTCCTGAGTTTTAGATATTAGATTTTCAATATTGCTCTTAGTGTTTTTTGTAGTTTGAACTAAAGGTTTTGTTTCTGACTTTACTCTGGTTTTAGAGAAATTTGACTCTGTTTTTATTGATCTAATTTCAACTTTTGAACTTTCTTTCTGATCACTATTTTCAATTACTACTGTATTTTTTTTGATGTTTATTAGGTCTTCTTTTTTATTAAAAAAGACCGTTGCAATGAAAAGAAAGCCAATAAAACTAGCCGCAATAAAAAGCCAATTGAACTTGCGTTTTGGTTTCTGAACTTGTCCACTATCGCTCAATTCAGCAACAGTCAACATGGCGTCCAATCGGTCCCAAGCCATTGCTGTTGGTTTGATTTCTCGAGAATTCAATTTTTCCTTGAACTGTGTTTCCAATTTATTCTGTTCCATTGCTGTAATTTTTTAGCGTCAGTATTTGCTGTTTCAATATTTTTCTAGCGTGTGACAATTGTGATTTTGATGTCCCTTCGTTAATTCCCAACATACTCGAAATTTCCTTATGCTTGTACCCCTCTATTGCATACAAATTGAAAATTATTTTGTACCCATCTGGTAAACTGTCAATTAAAAACTGAATATCGTCGACTGAAAATTGGCTTTCAATATTGTTGAAACTGTCTTCGAAGTACTGTTCCTCTTCGAGAAAACTAACCTTTTTTTGAACCCTAATATGTGAAATACATTCGTTGACCATAATTCGTCTAATCCAACCTTCAAAACTTCCTTTTTTTTCAAAATTTTTCAAATGGGTGAACACTTTCATAAAAGCGGTGATCATTATGTCTTCTGCTTGATGAACGTCCTTTATATATTGTCTACAAACACTTAACATTTTCGAAGAAAATTTGGCATAAATCTTTTGTTGGGCAAATCGATTGTTGTCGATTGCTAATTGAATGATTTCATTTTCTTCTTGATGTAAGTAAAGTACTTTCAAATTCTATTTATAAAGTGTTTATATAAGTAAGACGTGATTGGTTGTGAAAAGGTTGCATCGGCAATTAAAAATTTTTACATAAAAATAAAAACCTTAATAAAATTAAGGTCTGAGAAGGTATAAATTTATTTAAAAACCTTATTTTTTTCTTTCGATGACATAGTTTACCATCAAAATTAACGCGTCTCGAAACTCAGATTTTGGGTAATTATCTAAAAGTAGAAGTGCTTCTTGCTGGAATTGCTCCATTTTTTGTTCAGCATAGAGCAGTCCATTATGGTCTTTTACAAAGGCGATAGCTTCTTTTACCCGTTTCTTGTCTTTATTGTGGTTTTTGATGGAATTGATAAGCCAAGATTTTTCTTTGGAGGTGCAATTATTCAAAACGTGAATTAATGGCAAAGTCATTTTTTGTTCTTTGATGTCGATTCCGGTGGGTTTGCCAATGGCCTCTTCTGTATAATCGAATAAATCGTCTTTAATCTGAAAAGCCATCCCAATGAGTTCGCCAAATTTCCTCATATTCTCGACCTGAATATCATCTTCAATCACTGATTTAGCACCTAATGCACAACAAGAAGCAATTAATGTTGCTGTTTTTTTTCGGATGATTTCATAGTAAATATCTTCGGTAATATCAAGTCTTCTGGCTTTTTCTATTTGCAATAATTCGCCTTCACTCATTTCTCGAACAGCCACTGAAATAATTCTTAGTAAATCGAAATCGCCATTGTCGATAGATAGTAACAACCCTTTAGAAAGTAAGTAATCGCCAACAAGTACTGCAATTTTGTTTTTCCAAAGTGCATTTATTGAGAAAAAACCTCTTCGTCTATTGCTATCATCTACCACATCATCATGCACCAAGGTTGCAGTATGAATCAGTTCAATTACAGATGCACCACGATACGTTCTTTCGTTTACAAGTCCTTCTGAAACCATTTTTGCAGTTAAGAAAACAAACATTGGACGCATTTGCTTCCCCTTTCGATTAACAATATAATACGTAATTCTGTTGAGCAAAGCTACTTTTGAAATCATCGATTCATAGAACTTTTTTTCAAAAAGTTCCATCTCGTTTACGATGGGCTGCTTTATTTGGGAAGTGATATTCATTAGAGTTCAAATATACTGCTTTCGCATTAAAAAACGGTATGTACCTTAATTAAGTAACTGTGATTTTTTACTATTTTATTTTGTTAAATTATGAATATTAATTACCTGGTTCATAATTTATAATATTAATTCAGTTTTACAATAAAAACTATAATTTATAGTTATTTATTGTTTAAACAAAACGCTTAAAAAACTTGGAGTTCAAAGGTTGTAAGTCTATTACTTGTTTTAATTCTATTTTTTTTTACATAAATTTAAAGTCCCTTTTAAACCTTCTGTTAATTTATCTGTCAAAGAATTAAACCTAAAAATTAATAATTATGAAAAACAAGATTTTATTTTTCGCTACATTGTTATCCGTGACTTTTTTTATTGGTTGTAACAATGAATCTGGTACCGAAGCAACAACTTCAAACACAATTACAGCTGATGAAACAGTCGTAAACACGGAAATCGATGCCACGGTTGATGATATCTCTATCATTGCTGAAGACCAATTTGACGTGCAAAAAAGTACTGTGGGCAAATTAAGCGCGCCTATTAAAAGTATGTTGCCTCCTTGTGTAACTGTTACGTCAGTTTTGACTAATAACACTTGGATACGAACTATTGATTTTGGTACTCAAGGATGTGCATTACCGAACGGAAATGTTTTAAAGGGGAAAGTTATAATTAGCTTTTCTCGAGATTTTACAGCTGCAATTAAAACGATTTCTTACAAATTAGAAGGGTTTTATCACAACGATAAATTAATTGAGGGAAGTAAAACGATTACTCGTGAACTTAAAACCTCTGATTTATTGGCAGCAATACACCCAGTAACTACCCATTCAATTGATGTGAAAATCACATTCCTAGATGGTAAAATTTACTCAAGAATTGGAACAAGAGTTCGTGAAATGGTTGAAGGATTTGCAACAATAACCAATTGGGAAGACAATGTTTTCAAAGTTTGGGGCTATGCTATTACAACGTTCCCGAATGGTTCAAAATATACTTGCACCATACAGAAATCACAAGCACTTCTAGTTAAAATGAGTTGCAAAATGCCATTCCCAGTTTCTGGTATTGTTGATATCGTAAAAAACGATGCTACTGCTACCCTTAATTATGGAAATGGAGATTGTGATAAGCTCGCAACCATTACTTTAAATGGTGTTTCAAAGGAAATTGTGTTGAGAAAATAGAATCCTAATTCCTTCCGATAGCTATCTGAACTTTCCAAAGGAGAGGGAGTTTAGAAAGTAAACAAAATTTATATTTGATAAAAAAAGGAGTTCACCTCAATGAACTCCTTTTTTATACTTCTTTATTGGCCAATTGACCACAAGCTGCATCAATGTCTTTCCCACGGCTTCTTCTCACTTTTACCACAACACCCGTAGCCTCTAATGCTTTTATATAAGCATTAATTGATTCATCGGAAGCTTGTTGGAATTCTCCGTCATCAATAGGATTGTATTCTATTAAATTGACTTTGCAGGGAACATATTTGCAAAATTTGACTAAGGCATCAACGGATTCTTTATTATCATTGATTCCTTTCCAAACTACATATTCAAAGGAAATTTTACTTTTAGTTTTTCGGTACCAATATTCTAGAGATTCTCTTAAATCTGCCAAAGGAAAATTTTCGCTAAAAGGCATAATTTTGGAACGAATTTCATCAATAGCGGAATGCAACGAAACGGCTAAATTGAACTTTACTTCATCATCTGCCATTTTTTTAATCATTTTCGGAATGCCAGATGTGGAAACTGTAATGCGCTTAGGTGACATTCCCAAACCTTCGTTTGAAGTGATCATTTCGATGGCTTTCATCACATTATTGTAATTCATAAGCGGTTCGCCCATTCCCATGAAAACAATATTTGACAGAGGATGATTATAATACAAGCGGCTTTCTTTATCGATGGCGATTACTTGGTCGTAAATTTCTGCGGGTTCCAGATTTCGCATTCTTTTCAGTCGGGCAGTGGCGCAAAAATTACAATCCAAACTACAACCTACCTGGCTAGAAACACAAGCTGTTGTTCGAGTGTTGGTAGGAATTAATACACTTTCAACCACCAAACCATCGTGCAAACGAACCGCATTTTTTACCGTTCCGTCCTCACTTCGTTGCATTGTATCGACCTTAATATGATTGATGACAAAATTATTTTCGAGCATTGTTCGCGTCGCCTTTGCCACATTGGTCATATCGTCAAAACTGTGCGCACCTTTGCTCCACAGCCATTCATAGACTTGGTTTCCACGAAAAGCTTTATCATCGTTGGCAACAAAAAAATCACGTAATTGTTCTTTGGATAGGGCTCGAATGTCTTTTTTCTCCATCATCGTGCAAAGTTAATGACTATTTTGATTTATATAGAATTTTTCTAAGCCTCAAAATTATATTTTGTAACTTTGTTTTTGTAAAATAAATAGGTATGGGACTTCCAGAATTAAAACAGAAAATTCAATTGCAAATCGAAAATGCTGATGAACGTTTATTACGCATCGTTTCTTCGGTTTTTGATAATTATTTGAATGATGATGAGTTTGTTGAAACTACTGTTGATAGTGTTTCTGAACCAATTGTTGCTTTTGATGTTTCAGGAAGACCTTTAACATTAAAACAATACAACGAGGAAATTGACAAAGGAATTGCTGATTTTGAAAATGGAAGATTTATTTCTCAGGAAGATTTGGAAAAAGAAATAGACAGTTGGTATGATGAATAAATTTAAAATAATTTGGTCATCAGAATCTAAAAGAGATTTAAGAAAAATAAAAAATAATCTATCAAAATCTAGTCTAAAAAGTATTTCAATAGCTCCAAGACAAATTGTTTTTCCTGAGCAATTTCAAATTGATGAATACAGAAAAGATTGTAGAAGAATAATTGTTGGCAACTACAAGGTTTTATATCAATTTGGAAACGATGAAATTAGAATAATTAAAATATTCAACTCTCTTCACGACCCAATAAAAAGTTTGCTTTAAATATTTATAGTCAAGAAGTTAAATAATATCTTATGAATAGAATACTACTTCTTCTAAGTTTCATATTATTTACTAGCTGTTCCTCTAATAAACAAATAGATGTAAGCAATGGATATTATAAATATATCAACTCCAATATTCCACCTAAACCCTATTTTTATCTTCCAGAAAAATATGTTTACATTAAGAAGTCAAATTACGGAAATATTTTAAATCAACATTTTATTTTATTATCAAACCCCGATTTGGATGAATTACAAATAGGGATGTTTGCTTTAGGAACGAACCTAAAAAATGGCCTATTAGATGAAACTGCTTTTATAGAAAATTTCAAAACAGAACTTTCTTGGCTAAATCAAGATAAATTACTTTATGAAAATGGAATAACTGATGAGAAAAGTTATCTCATTTACAATGTTAAAAATAGTTATAATGAACATACTATTTTATTCGGCACAAAAGAAAACTTGAATATATACATACAACTTGACAATCCAAAAAGCAGTTATTTAGATGAAGTTGATAAAGTCAAGGATATTTTCAACAAAATAAAACATTAAAATAATGCACTTCATATCCCAAGATTTAGAAAATTATATCGAGCAACATTCTGAAAAAGAACCCGAATTGTTGGCTGCTTTAAACAAAGAAACCTATCAGAAAGTTTTGTTGCCACGAATGTTAAGCGGACATTTCCAAGGACGCGTTTTGAGTATGTTAGCCAAATTAATCCGTCCCGTGAATATTCTTGAAATCGGGACTTATACTGGTTATTCGGCTTTGAGTTTGTGCGAAGGAATGCAGGAAAATGGAACGCTTCACACGATTGACATCAAAGAAGAGTTGGTCGATTTTCAGCGCAAACATTTTGACAAATCGCCTTGGGGAAATCAAATTGTGCAACATCTGGGTGAAGCTTTGGATATTATTCCAAACTTGGAAATTAAATTTGACTTGGTTTTTATTGATGCCGACAAGGAAAATTATATCAACTATTTTGAATTGATTGTTCCAAAAATGAACAAAGGCGGTATAATCCTATCGGACAATGTACTTTGGAGCGGAAAAGTCTTGGAACCTTTACAAAAGAATGACATCAGTACCAAAATTTTGTTGGAATACAATCTTTTATTGAAAAATGACCCGAGAGTGGAAACTGTTTTATTGCCCATTCGCGATGGTTTGACGGTAAGTAGGGTTTTGTAATTCATCTGAGATTGCTTCGTTCCTCACAATGACTTAGGTTGGAAAATTTATTTTCTGCGCTTTTTGGTACAATTTGAACATCAAAAATCCCAATAGCGCTCCAAACAAATACCCACAAATAATATCTAATGGATAATGCAATCCCAAGTATATTCGGCTATAAGCGAAGATTAACGGCCATAAAAACAGCAACCAAAGGTATTTGAAATTATTTTTGAAAATCAAGTACAAAAATGTGGTCACTGCCATTGTATTAGCAGCGTGACCTGAGAAAAAACTAAATGATGTTCGGGATTGTACTACTCGAATTATTAAATTTATTTCGGGATTGTTGCAAGGGCGCAATCTTTGAAAACTGTTTTTGAATAAGTTGGTAATTTGATCCGTAAAAAGCAACAAAATAGCCAAGAACAAAATCAAATGCACCGTTTTTTTTGTTCCTAATTCCTTAAAAATTAAGTATAATAAAATCAAAAAAAACGGTATCCAAGAAGTTTGCTTTGTAATTAATAACCAGAGTTCGTCATATCTGTCCGATCCTAGACCGTTTAAGAAAATAAATAATTCGGTATCAATCGACAAGATTTTTTCCAACATTATTTTTTGCGTTTTATCGGTCCAGTGTGTTCTTCAATCTCTACTGTTTTTGATGTTTCCTGGATTGCGACATCTTTAGGACGCTCAATTTCTATCTCAGTAGCTTTCATAGGTTCAACCGAAGAAGTTGAATTTTCGTCGGTTAAACTGCTTTTTACTTTGTCAGTTTTTGACCCGAAATTATCCGAAATTTCTAAAGCATTTGAGTCTCCAAGCAAATTGGTTTTGGCAGTATTGATTTCTGAGGTGATATTATTGGTTAAATCGCTCAACATATTTTTGTCGAAACCGTTGGCTTCAGCTCCTTTTTGAATTTCATTTTTGATGTCATTCGTAGCATTCTTTAATTGTGCCATCGCTTTACCCATTGTACGAGCCATTTCCGGAACTTTATCAGATCCGAAAAGCATTAGAACAACAAACATTATAAAAATTAATTCACCTCCACCAATTCCAAACATAATCTATTTTTTGAGTTGCAAAGTTACAAAGATGTATAGTTACAAAATAGAGTAATTAAATATTAATCTACATTAATCGAATTTCGATTTCGGCTCAACTTTAGGCCAAGTATTATTTGTTACATCGATATCTGCTGTTTCAAGTTTTGGATCAATTTGAATAGATTTAATTACTTTCTCGGTTGCAAATACTCTTTTGGCTGTTTCATTATTTTTTCTCCAAATTTGTGCTGGAAATTTATAATTTTCTTTTGAATTGTCGTCATAAGTTATTTCCACAATGATTGGCATCAGCATTCCACCAGGTTTGTTAAATTCTACTTCATAAAAGTATTTAGGGTTTTTCATAGTAGCTTTTTCGTCAACCGTAAAGTTTTGATCAACATAATCCGAAAGTAATTTTACAGAGTCAACTTTAAAAGCATGTTTTTTATCCGCAGGTAATTCTAAATTATTATCGGAAACTAAGTATAGATAAGGTCCGTTTTCTTTGCCAAAGCGTCTTTTATTGATTTTGCTATCTTTCAATGCTGTAGTTGGAGTTTCGGTAACGTAATATTGCTTTACTTCTTTAATACCAATGTCAACATAATCTGTTGAGTAAAACCAACCTCTAAAAAACCAATCTAAATCTACCGCTGAAGCATCTTCCATGGTTCTAAAAAAATCTTCTGGAGTGGGATGTTTGAATTTCCAACGATTGGCATATACTTTGAAAGCATAGTCAAATAGTTCTCTTCCCATGATGGTTTCTCTCAAAATGTTTAGACCTGTTGCTGGTTTTCCGTAAGCATTGTTTCCAAATTCAATAAGACTTTCAGAATTGGACATAATTGGTTCCAAGAAGTTTTTATCAGCACTCATATAGGGAATTATATTTTTTGCAGGTCCGCGTCGAGAAGGAAAATTTGTTCCCAACTCTTGCTCAGCCATATATTGCATAAAGGTATTGAGACCTTCATCCATCCAAGTCCATTGACGTTCATCTGAATTAACAATCATTGGAAAAAAATTATGTCCCACTTCGTGAATTACCACTCCAATCATTCCGTTTTTGACTTGTGGACTTGTCACTCCATTTTCGTCAGGTCGACCAAAATTCCAACAAATCATTGGGTATTCCATTCCTTGGTCTTCGGCAGAAACCGAAACTGCTTTTGGATAAGGATAGTCAAATGTATGTGAGGAATAACTTTTTAAAGTATGAGCAACTGTTAAGGTAGAAGTTTCTCCCCAAAGTGGATTACTCTCTTTTGGATAAACTGATTCTGCCATTACGATTTTTCCATTCAATTGCACCGCCATTGCATCGTAAATGAACTTTCTGGAAGTTGCAATTCCAAAATCTCGTACATTTTTGGCAGTAAACTTCCAAGTTTTTTTCTTGTCCGAAAATCCTTTTTCAGTAATTTCCGCTTCAGCTTGCGTGACAATAACAACGGGTTTGTCAAATGTTTTTTGAGCTAATTCATATCGTTTGACTTGAGTAGCAGTAAAGACTTCGTTTCTATTCATCAATTCACCAGTTGCGTTCAAAACGTGGTCAGCAGGAACAGTAATGTTTACATCAAAATTTCCGAACGGTAAAGCAAATTCCCCACTTCCCCAAAACTGCATATTTTGCCAACCTTCAACATCGTTATACACCGCCATTCTTGGATAGAATTGGGCAATTACATAGAGTTTATTGCCGTCTTTTTCGAACAATTCATAACCAGATCTGCCGCCATCTTGTTTGTAATTATTTACATTATACCACCATTTGATAGAAAAAGATATTTTTTCTCCTGGTTTCATCTGAGTTGGCAAATCAACACGCATCATCGTTTGATTTATAGTGTATGGCAACGCATTTCCTTTGGAATCCTTAATATACTCAATGTTAAAACCGCGTTCCAATCCTTGTTTCAAGAATTTATTAGCAAAGCTAGTAGGAGTGAATACTTCTTCCGTTTTTTGATTTTCGGCTAAAGGCGATTGGGAATTTTTTGCTGCTTGATTTTGGTCTAATTGTATCCATAAATATTGCAATGTATCTGGAGAATTATTATAATAAGTGATCATTTCCGAACCATTTAATTTCGAATTCTTGTCATCTAGTTCAATGTCAATTTTATAGTCGGCCCGCTGCTGATAATATGCTGGTCCAGGAGCACCTGAAGCTGTGCGAAACATATTAGGCGTCGCCAATAAATCATACATTTGACTAAATTTATTGGAGTCATATCGTTCAGATTCTTTTCCCACTTTCTCAGTAATCGTAGTTTGTGCTACAACAAGCAATGGGGAGATAAATAATAATAATATGGTCTTTTTCATAGAAAGAAAGTTGTTTGTAGTTTGGCTCATAATTAGCAATTAATAGTTTAGCAATTTAGAAGTAACTGAATTTAGTAAAAGAAAACTTTTTTTAGCGCCCAAAACAGTAACATTAATCATGTTTTGCTGATCGGAAAAACATTCGATTAAAACGGTGTTGTTTACTTCTAGAGTTTTTATTTTAGATATATTTTTAATGTTCCAATAGCACACAAGTTCGTCACCATCTATTTCTTTACTCAAAAAATTCATAGGCAAACCTTGTCCATTCACTTTTATCGAAAATCGATCGAATAAATACTTTTCTAACAATAATTCTTCAGTACTATTAATTTTGTTTTCAACAGAAATTTTCTTGTTATAATTTTTTTCGAGTGCCTTATTTAAATCGTCGATGTGTATTCGCGAAGTAATTTGAAGCATTTTTTTCTCCGAAGCATAATTTATATGATACAAAGCCATATGGAATTTATGAACATTGGCTGCTGATGTTGCAAATAAAAGGATAGCTAGTAAAAGAGAAACAATTTGTTTTTTCATTTTCCAAAAGTAGTAAATCTTATGACTTTTTCTTTTTTTGCATAACAAAAAAGACTCTATTTCGGTTTTATTTTTCGTTAGAAAGGATTTCATTATATTTTATTGCTAAAGGAATTATCAAAAACTCAATTTTAGTTTTGTTTTTTGACTTTAAAGATTCTGAAATCCTTCCATCTTCTAGGCAGTAATATTGAAACCCTTTTATATAGTCTGCAGGAATTTTTAACGTATTCGTGAAAAAGGCATCGTCAAAAAGTGAACCAAATAAGACTAACAAATGCTCTTTTTTTTCTACTTCAATTTCTTTTTTAAGCATTGCTGTCCGACCAGATATCATATTTAAAAGAGCATCTCCTGGAGTTGAATTAGCTGTATATAATCTCCGTTCAGCTGGAGTATATTTTTTTATTCCTTTAGGTGAAATACCCAGGTCGACCGCATTGATTTTTGGATATTTGTTGACGATTACTTCTTCGAGTTCGGTAATTTTGGCAGTCATTTTTATTATAATTGCGTCTTTTTGCAAATCTTCTTTTTCAATAATTCTTCGTTGATATTCTAAATTTAACGAAGAAAAAACCAATAAGTCATCGGCTTTTGCCAAAATAGAAAAATTACCTTCGTTATCGCTCACTGCGCTTTTTTCATTAACTAAATTAATTATAGTAACTCCAGCGGGATTCCCTGATCCTACAATTATTTTTCCATGAATTATTTTTTCACCAGCAGATTGACCAAAAGTAATTTGGCAAAATAGTAATAATAGGAATACAAACTTTCGTAATAGCAATTTTCTGTTTTTTTGGCACTGTAAAATTAGGGTACTGTATACCAAATTAAATAGTAAGGATTTGGTAAATAAATGTTAATTAAAATTTTCAAAAAGCTACTTTAAAGCAGCGATTTTGTACCTTTAACAAAAACTTATTTTATTCCGAATATGCCTAAAAATATGATTATTGCTAGCACATCTTCGCTTCCCAATGGCGATTATTTAGACTATTTGTTAGAGGAATTAAAAGTGCATTTCGACCACTGCAAAACGATTTTATTTATTCCTTTTGCTAGACCTGGTGGAATTTCATGCGAAGAATATACAGAGAAAGTGGCGGTGGCTTTCGCCAAAATTGGAAAGGAAGTAAAAGGAATTCATGAATTTGACGATTATGCTGTAGCTTTAAAAAATGCCCAAGGAATTTTCACTGGTGGTGGAAACACTTTTTTATTGGTAGCTCAGTTGTACAAAAATAATGTTATGAATGTTCTCGCTGATGTTGTCAAAAATGGAACATGTTATTTAGGAACAAGTGCTGGAAGTAATATTTGCGGCGTAACGATGCAAACCACTAACGATATGCCTATCATTTATCCGCCAAGTTTTAAAACATTAGGATTGATTCCTTTCAATTTAAATCCGCATTACTTAGATGCTGATGCTCAAAGCAACCATATGGGAGAAACACGAGAAACTAGAATAAAAGAATTTCATTCGTTTAATACGATTCCAGTTTTGGGATTACGAGAAGGAAGTTGGCTAGAGGTAAAGGGCAACAAAATAATGTTGAAAGGCAATTTGACGGCTCGGCTTTTTAGACAAAATCAAACTCCTACAGAATTGGAAACAGAATCAGATTTGAGTTTTCTAAAATGAAAAACCTCATCTCCTGACAAAAGATGAGGTTTATGGAGCGAAAGACGAGGCTCGAACTCGCGACAACCAGCTTGGAAGGCTGGAGCTCTACCAACTGAGCTACTTTCGCATTACAACGGTGCAAATATAAATAATAAGTTGGCTTCTTTGCAAGTTTTTTTTTGAATTTCTTATTAAATAGCATTAATTTATTGTAATGGTTTTAAAACTAAATCATTATAAATTCATTATTTTTCGATATATATGATTTTGCAACCTTTGCCAATTCTTTTAAATTTGGTGCTGTTTTTAAGCCTCGTTTTTCGTTACTATTTATCAAAACTGTAAAACACAAAAAATGAATAAATTTTTGCTTTTTCTATTGGTTTTCACAGTTTTCAGTTGCGATAAGGAACCGAAAAAAAAGAGTAACGCTCCCATTCCTGCACTTATTCCTGTGATTATTGCCGATGGGAAGGCGGTAGAAATAGACAGTCTTTTGCTAAAACCTTTCGGCAGTAAGGTGCTGAAAGAGTTTTATATATTGTCGGCTTTTAAGTCGGTTTGGCAATCCAAAAACGACAGGAAAATTATTTTAAGCGAGCTTTTGAATTCCGATGAAGAAGGTCTAAATCCGGCTAATTATAATGTAAATAAGTTACAGAAATTTGAAAAAAATTACACCCTTTTGAAAGACAAAGATAGAGCAAATTATGATATTTTGCTTACGCACAGCCTTCAAAAATACATTAAGCATTTGAGGAATGGACGATTAAATCCTTGGAATCTTTACAAAAATTGGGATTTAAAGAGAAATCCTTTAGATGTAAACAAAACCATTGCGACTATGCTAAAAAGTGATTCGCTAACTTTTAAAATTGAACAAATAAAACCCAATCATCTTGCTTATAAAAGTTTGAAAAAAGCGCTAAAAATCATTAATAGTTTTCCAAATGATGATTTTACATCAATTGTGCTCGCTAACAAAATTGTCTTAAACGACACCAATACATCCTTAATTGCTATTAAAAAAAGGTTGATTTATTGGAAAGATATGGAGCCAAAAGACAGTCTTTCTAGCATTTACGACAGTGAAGCCAATGAAGCAATGAGAAAATTTCAAATTCGTCACGGATTAGCTGCTGATGGAGTTATTGGAAAGGGAACTGTTGATGCGCTCAATTTTTCGAAAAATAAACGAAAAGCCCAAATTATTGCCAATCTAGAGCGTTGGAAATGGTTTCCAAAGGAAATGGGAAACGAATATGTTATTGTAAATATTCCAGATTATCAATTGATTTTAGTCAAAGATGGAGATACGATGCGAACTCACAAAGTCATCGTGGGAAGAGACAAAAGACCAACACCAGTGCTTTCGTCAAAACTATCTAATGTGGTTTTGAATCCTACTTGGACCGTTCCGCCAACAATAATAAGGGAAGATGTAATTCCAGCTATTTCAAGAAATAGAAATTATTTGGCTCAAACGAATATAAAAATTTATGACCGCAATGGAAAGGAAGTTTCTGCAAGCAAGTGGAAACTTTCGAACGCAAAAGGCTATCGTTATGTGCAGAGTCCAGGCACATTTAATTCGTTAGGAATGGTAAAATTGATATTTCCAAATCACTTTTAGATTTATTTGCACGATACAAATCATCGAGATTTTTTTGGAAAACAAAAACGTTCATTAAGTTCTGGTTGTGTTCGAGTTGAAAATCCATTAAAACTTGCGGAATATATACTAGCCGATGAGGTCAACTGGAACATAGAAAAAATTACGGAAACACTAGAAAGCAAAAAAACAAAATACATCAAAATAAAAGATGATGTTAAAGTTCACATTCTATACTGGACCGCTTGGAGCGAAGACAACAAATTGATTTTTAGAGACGACATTTACAATCTTGACGCCGATTTGTATCAAAAATTAGGAAAATAAAGCAGAAATTTTTTCGAAACTTCTAGATGGATGATAGATGAACAAACAAGATTTGTCTTTTATCGTGCTGACAATTTCCTTCAGAGATTCTTCAGGAATTGCAGGACATCCTTGACTTCTTCCCAATCTTTTATTGCATTTTATGAAAGAATTTGAAACATAATTTGCAGCGTGAATTACAACCCCTCTTTCTCTTGCGTTATCGTTTACGCCTTTTTCGAGACCGTCTAATTTGAGGGACATACCGTGTTTGCCATTGTAAGTTTCACCGGTAAGATAAAATCCCAAACTACTTTTAAAAGAGCTATTGGCATTCGAAAAACTGTTAGCAAATTCCTCACCGGTATTTCTTCCGTGGGCAACTAAGGAGTTGTATAAAATAGTGTTGGTATCTAAATCGATTACCCACAGTCTTTTAACGTTAGATGACAAACTAAAATCGACTAAGGTCAAAATATCTTTTTGCACTAATCCCTTTTGTTTCAATGAATAAAAACCTTTGAGGGCTTCTTTGAAACTTTCTAGATTGGGTAAGGCAAAATGATTTGAATTCAAGTTGTTGTATATGGTTACGATGTTCGAATCGGAACTTGGGACTGAAACAGTTGTTACTTCTTTTTTTTCTGATTTTACTGGATTAGTAAAATTTGTTTTACTGTAAAAAACAGAAAAAAGTAAAAACAATGATACAGGAAATATCTTATAAATCATTGAAGGAGTTTAGATTAGAAATTAAATTTGGGTATGCAAATGTACATTAGAATTATAATTTTTAATGGAAATTAAGAAAAAAATATGATTTTGTTATTTTTAATAGAATAAATCTGAGATCTTTTAAATCAAATTTCGCTTGCTTTTTGTGTTAATTTTACTATTTTTGATTAATATTTATCTTAATTTATGCCGAAGTTGTACTTTTTAGTTGTACTTTTTTTTGTTTTTTTTAGTCTCAGCACTTTTAGCCAAAAAAAGACACTTCAGGCAAAATCTACTGTCGAAAATATTACCATAGATGCTAAAATTGATGAGGAAGCATGGAAAACCGCTTCAAATGCCACTGATTTTATAATGTTTGAACCCGATAATGGGAAACCCATCAGCGAAAACAAGAAAACGGAGGTAAAAGTTCTCTATGATAATACGGCTATTTATATTTCGGCGGTTTTGTATGATGATGAACCCACTAAAATTTCTAGAGAATTAACTAATAGAGATGATTTTGGTGTTTCAGATAATTTTTCAGTTTCTATTAACGGAAATAATGATGGACAACAAGATTTTAGATTTTTTGTTAGTGCAGCAGGTGTTCAAATGGATTGTTTGGCAACCGAAAGCCTCGAAGATTTTAATTGGGATGCGATTTGGGATAGTAAAGTAAAAATTACCGATTTTGGTTGGGTTGTCGAAATGAAAATTCCTTACGCCGCACTTCGATTTTCAAAAGCAACCAAACAAACTTGGGGTCTGAATTTTAAACGAGATATAAAACGTGGTGCTCAAGATCAAACTTATACTTGGAATTTTGTCGATACGAAAGTTGGTGCTGTGATTGTGCAAGCCGGAATTTTGGAGGGAATTGAAAACATAAAAACGCCAACTCGTCTCTTCTTAATCCCTTATACTTCCGCCTATTATCAACAAGACGAGTACACTTCTGACAAGACTTTCAAGGCTGGAATGGATATAAAATACGGAATAAATGATGCTTTTACACTCGATGCGATTTTAGTCCCTGATTTTGGACAAACCAAATTTGACAACGCCATTTTGAATCTCGAGCCTTTTGAGCAACAACTCAACGAAAATAGATCATTTTTTACAGAAGCAGCTGATTTATTTTCGAAAGGCAATCTTTTTTATTCCCGAAGAATTGGTGGCGCTCCTACAACAGAGCCAGTAACTGGAGAAAACGAAGTTGTAACGGAATATCCTAGTTCTACCGATTTACTAAATGCCTTAAAAGTTTCTGGACGAACAGAAAAAGGATTAGGAATTGGACTTTTGAATGCCATTACTGAAAAAACATTTGCTACAATTGAAGATACTAATTCGGGTGCAACTCGAAAAGAAGTCGTTGAGCCATTAACGAATTATAATGTTTTAGTTTTAGATCAGCGGTTTAGACAAAATTCATCGGTTACTTTAGTGAATACAAATACCATTAGAAATGGAGATTTTCGGGATGCCAATGTTTCAGCATTATTGTTTGATTTAAATACAAAAGCAAATACTTATAAATTATCAGGTGATTTTAAATACAGCTCTATCAGGGAATTAGAAGATTACGACGGTTTCAAAATAGCATTGAATTTTGCAAAAACGAGAGGGAAATATCGCTATTTATTTTCAGGAAAATATCTCTCTAAAAATTATGACATCAATGATTTGGGACTAATTTTTGTAAATAATTATCACGCAGGTTATGGTGAAATGACATACAGAATTGTTAATCCAACAAAGGTTTTTAATTCCTTTAAAATTAACCAAAATGTAAATGTTGAAATTCAAAACACCACAGGGAAAACTCAGGAAGCTTGGTATCAAATGGTAATGACAGCTACAACTGTAAAAAATCATTATCTAGAAGGTAAATTACAAATTAACCCTGTAAATAGGTTCGATTTTTATGAGCCACGTGTTTATGGTCGTTATGTTTATAAGCCTAAAAGTGCTTTACTATATGCGCAGTTTTACTCCAACGAAAATAGATCATTTCATTACGAAATAGAGGGTTACATCGAGAAATTTGATGAAGAAAATAGAAATACCTACACCTTAAATGGTGGAGTAAAATACCGATTTAACGATAAATTATCTTTGTCCTATAATATTCTTTACACCCGAAAAGCAAGTGATCGAGGATGGGTTGGTTTTGAAAATGATGACATTATTTTTGCAGAGCGCAATCGGGAAATAGTAGAACATTATTTTACGGGTAAATATTCTATAAACGATAAAATGACTTTTAATCTTATTACTAGATATTATTGGTCTTATTCTGAAAATCACGAATTTTTGACTTTGCAAGATGATGGTTATTTGACTCTTAATTCAACCTATTCAAAAAATAAAAATAGAAATTTCAACTCGTGGAATTTAGATTTTTCTTATTCTTGGTGGTTTGCGCCGGGAAGCGAAATATCGGTTTTATATCGAAACTATGCGTTGGAAAGCACAAATCTGGTTCAAAAAAACATTTCTACAAACTTATCCAATGTGTTTGATACTAATTTGACCAATATTTTTTCAGTTAGTATTCGCTATTATATTGATTACAATTCATTGAAAAGGAAGTCATAGATTTACACTTAATTGTAACTTTAAAACAATTTTATCGACTATATAACTGAATTCTTTATTTAATTAAGAAAATAGATTTTAAGCAAATGGGTCAAAAATGGAATATTGGTGTAAAAAAATATCTTTGCTTTTTTTTGCTTTTAATTTTTGCAACGGGATATAGCCAAAAGAAATCTTTGCAAACATTGCTCACCTCTGAAAAAATTGCAATAGACGGAAAATTAGAGGAATCTACATGGAAATCGGTGCCTATAGCTACTGATTTTGTTATGTTTCAGCCAGATAATGGCAAAAAGGTAGCCGAAAACAAGAAAACCGAAGTGCGAGTTTTGTATGACAATGAAGCTATTTATATTGGTGTATTACTTTATGACAACGAACCCAACAAAATTTTAAAAGAAATTACCAAAAGAGACGATTTTGGCACCGACGATTTTTTTGGTGTATTTATTAATGGCTTTAATGATGGACAACAAAATTTCCAATTTTTTGTAAATGCCGCTGATGGTCAAGCCGATTGTTTAGCTACAGATAGTAATGGTGAAGATTACTCTTGGGATTCAGTTTGGGAGAGTAAAGCCATTATTACTGAATTTGGTTGGGCTGTTGAAATGCGAATTCCTTATGCCGCTTTGCGTTTTTCGAGTGAAAAAAAACAAATCTGGGGAATCAATTTTTTTAGAGAAATAAGAAGGGACAGAGAAAAATATTCTTGGAATTTTATTGATTCAAAACTAGGAACCTTTACCCAACAAAATGGAGTTTTAGAAGGTATTGAAAACATAAAAACGCCAACTCGACTTTTCTTTTTGCCGTACGCTTCTTTTTATACTTATGCCAATGCGAACCAAAAAACCTATGGAGAAATGAAAGGAGGTTTAGATATAAAATACGGAATAAATGATGCTTTTACATTGGATGCAATGTTAATTCCTGATTTTGGACAAACGAAATATGATGATCGGATTTTGAATTTAACTCCTTTTGAACAGCAATTTAACGAAAACAGAGCCTTTTTTACAGAAGGAACGGACTTATTTAGCAAAGGAAATTTATTTTATTCTAGAAGAATTGGTGGGCCGCCTAACAATTATCCAGATACTAAGCCCGATGAGGAAGTAATAGAAAACCCAAACAGTGTTGAATTATACAACGCCACTAAAATATCAGGTAGAACAAAAGGAGGATTAGGAGTGGGATATCTTAATGCTGTTACCAAAAAGACGTTTGCTACAATTAAAAATGTAGACACTCAGGTGACTAGGGCAGAAGTTGTTGAGCCACTTACCAATTATAACATTATAGTTTTTGACCAGAGGTTTCGGAAAAATTCATCGGTTTCCTTTATTAATACTAATGTTACTCGAAATGGTTCTTTTAGAGATGGAAATGTAACGGCTTTGGTTTGGGATTTAAACACCACCAAGAACACTTACAACCTTGCTGGAAACTTTGAATACAGTTATGTAAATGATATTGATGACAATAAAGACGGTATAAATACCTCTTTGGACTTTTCGGAAACGAGCGGAAAGTATCGATATGGTTTTGGAACTAATTTGGTAACCAAAGATTTCGACAGCAATGATTTAGGGATTATTTTTGAAACCAATTATTATAATTTTTACGGAAACACTAGTTATCGCATCCTTAACCCAACCAAAATTTTCAATTCTTTCAATACCAATATCAATGCGTATTCTCAATTTCAAAAAGAAACCGGAAAAATTCAAGGAAATGAGATTAGCTTACAAGTGAATTCAACCACAAAAAAGAACCATTATATGGGGTTTGGACTGGAGTACAGTCCATTTGAATCTTACGATTTTTATGAACCCCGGATCGAAGGACGTTTTAGTAAAAATCCAAAACGCTTTGCAAGTTGGCTTGCTATTTCTTCCAATTACAACAACAAATTTGCTTTCGATATTAATCCTTCATTTGCCGTTTTAAGCGAATATGGTCGAAAATCTTTTGGAATTAATTTCGGACCTCGTTATCGTTTTAGTGATCGTTTTGCCATAAACTATAATTTTGAATTTTTAGAAAGGAAGAATAATAAGGGATATGCGGACAGTATCGATGAAGACAACAGTTCATTTACTCCAAATACAATAATTTTTGCCAATAGAAATGTTGTTTACTACACAAATACCTTAAATGGAAAATATTCATTGAGCAGCAGAATGAACTTCGATATTTCGGCTCGATATTATTGGTCTTACACTGAAAACAAAAATTTTCTCAAACTCGAAGAAAACGGAACCCTTTCTCCTTTTGAAAATTACACCAAAAACAAAAACCAAAATTTGATTACCTGGAATTTGGATGTTTCATATAATTGGTGGTTTGCTCCAGGAAGTCAACTGACCATTTTGTATAGAAGCAACGCTGCAAAATATGACAATTTAATCAATAAAGATTTTGGAAATAATTATACCAGTTTGCTTAATAACGAAGATTTAAGTCACGTAGTTTCGGTTAGTGTAAAATATTTTATCGATTACAATCAAGTGAAAAATATTCTTTAAAACAGCAGATAACCTAAAATAAGCTTTTCGCAATTTTAATTCCATTAAACCTTCAAAACATTTCTCAAAAGACATCTTTTTTCTACATGGTTTTCGGAGATTTTTTATTGCATTTAGTGTACAAAAAAACATAATTTGCAACAGATTTTTAAGTATTTGTTGCACTTCTCTTTTTTATAGATAATAGTAGTTTTGAAGCACTTATATTTTTTTGGAAATCTTTATCTTTGTATAAAAATTTATCAAAATGAGCAAAAAAGTAATCCTTATGATTCTTGACGGTTGGGGAAATTCTCCTGACCCAAAAGTATCCGCAATAGACAATGCAAACATTCCTTTCATCAAAAGTTTATATACTAAATATCCTGTTGGACAACTTCGAACCGATGGTTTAAACGTAGGTTTGCCTGAGGGACAAATGGGAAATTCCGAAGTGGGACATATGAACCTTGGTGCTGGCAGAATTGTATATCAAGATTTGGCCAAAATTAATTTGGCTGTAGCCAATAATTCAATGGCACAAGAACAAGTATTGGTTGATGCCTTTCAATATGCCAAAGACAAAAATGTCAATCTTCACCTTCTCGGATTGGTTTCTGATGGTGGAGTGCATTCACATACTTCACATTTGCGCGGTTTAATTGATGCAACCCAAGCTTTCGGATTAGAAAAAGTATTTGTTCACGCTTTTACAGACGGTCGTGATGTTGATCCAAAATCGGGAGCAACTTATATTCAAAATTTAGAAAATTATAGTGCCAATACTTCTACAAAAATTGCCTCTGTAGTGGGAAGATATTACGCAATGGACCGTGATAAACGTTGGGAAAGAGTAAAAATTGCCTACGATTTATTGGTAAACGGAACAGGAACACATTCTAAAGATGTTGTAAAAAGCATCGAAGAAAGTTATGAGAATAATGTAACCGACGAATTTATTAATCCAATTATCGCAGTTGATGGAAACGACCAACCCTTGGCTACAATAAAAGAAGGTGATGTTGTTGTTTTCTTTAATTTCAGAACCGATAGAGGTCGTGAATTGACTGAAACGCTATCTCAGAAAGATTTCCACGAGCAAAATATGCACAAACTCAATTTGTATTATGTTACGCTTACGAATTATGATGAAACATATAAAAACGTAAAAGTAGTTTACAACAAAGATAACGTTACAGAAACTCTTGGCGAAGTACTTGAAAAAGCGAATAAAAAACAAATTAGAATCGCCGAAACTGAGAAATATCCTCACGTAACTTTCTTCTTTTCTGGTGGTAGAGAAACACCGTTTGAAGGCGAATCTCGAATCTTGAAAAATTCTCCAAAAGTAGCCACTTACGATTTGCGGCCTGAAATGAGTGCTTTTGAACTTGCTGATGCATTGGTGCCAGAATTGAATAAAGGTGAAGTAGATTTTGTTTGTCTTAATTTTGCCAATGGTGATATGGTAGGACACACAGGAGTTATGAGTGCTGCAATTCAAGCTTGTGAAGCGGTGGATAAATGTGTAGAAAAAGTGATAACAGCGGCTTTGGCCAATGATTACACAACATTAATTATTGCCGATCACGGAAATTGCGAAACGATGATTAACCCTGACGGAAGTCCAAATACAGCACACACCACAAATCCAGTTCCAATTATTTTGGTGGACAAAGAATTGAAATATATAAAAGATGGTGTTTTGGGCGATTTAGCTCCAACCATTTTGGATTTGATGGAGATTGAAAAACCAGCCGTTATGACTAGACATTCCCTTTTGTAATAGTTAAAACTGAGTTTATATAATGAGTCCTGCAAAAATTGTAGGACTTTTTTTATTCTCTTTTTCGTAATTCCTGTATTTGTAACAATTGTACAGATGTAGTAAAATTATAATGTAATAAAATTGATATTTTAAAAACATAAATAAAAGTTAAAATTTCTTTATTAAAAGTATTACTATTACATTTGCAAACAAAATATCTAAAAATGGATCAGCTTTTATCAAGTATCAAAATTCAAGTCAACGAAAAACTCTATGTCAAAGACCCAGAAACTTCTACATTGGGCAAAAAAATCATTCAAGAAAGTATTGTTTTAATTGACGAGATTGGTTTTGATGATTTTACTTTTAAAAAATTGGGTGAAAAATTGGGTTCCAACGAGAGTTCTATTTACCGTTATTTCGAAAACAAACACAAATTGATGGTTTATTTATCTTCATGGTATTGGAGTTGGATGGAATACAGATTGGTTTTTGCTACAAATAACATTACAAATCCATTCGAAAAACTTCGAAAAGCAATCGCCCTCGTCACTGAGAAAATCGAAGATGATTACAATACGGAATACATTAATGAATCGATATTAAATACTATAATTATACAAGAATTTACAAAATCTCTTCACACTAAAGAAGTAGACGAAGAAAACAAACAAGGCTATTTTTTAATATACAAGAGGTTAATTAACAGAATCATACTTATGGTCAATGAAGTAAATCCAGAATACCCGTTTGCCAAAAGTTTGGTTTCCTCCATTGTGGAGGGGTCATTGCATCAACATTTTTTGATGAATCATCTTAAGACGATAACCAATTGTAATGACACTAACAAACCAACAGATTTCTACCTACATTTAATTTCAACTTTATTAAAAAAATAAATATGAGTCCCCTATTTCGCTATTATAATTTATTACTTCTCGACAAAAAAGATGTTTTACAGCTATTTTTTTACGCTATTTTTGCAGGTTTGATTAGCCTTTCCTTACCACTAGGAATTCAAGCGATTATTAATTTTATTCAATCTGGCAGAGTTAGTGTTTCTTGGATCGTTTTGGTAATTCTAGTCGTTATCGGAGTTGCACTTGTTGGAGTGTTGTCAATGATGCAACTGAGGATTACTGAAAATTTGCAACAAAAAATATTTATTAGGTCTTCATTTGAATTTGCAGGAAGAATGCCTAGAATAAAATTCGAAGAATTGTACGGAACCTATCCTCCTGAGTTGGCTAATCGTTTTTTTGATACAATGTCCATTCAAAAAGGAACTTCAAAACTTTTGATTGATTTTTCGGCAGCACTGCTTCAAATTATCTTTGGTATTTTGCTTTTGTCGCTTTACCATCCCTATTTCATTGTTTTTGGATTTATGTTACTTCTTTTGTTGTATTACATTTTTAAATACTCTTATAATCCAGGTTTAGAAACTAGTTTATATGAATCCAAATACAAGTATAAAGTTGCAGCTTGGTTACAGGAAATGGCTCGAAATAATTTTAGTTTTAGAAATGAATTGAACTATGATTATGCCCTTCAAAAAAATGATAGCTTAGTAAACGATTATCTAAAGTACCGTGAAAAACATTTTAACATCGTTAAAAGACAATTTACACAATTAATTATTTTCAAAATAATTATAACCGCCAGTTTGCTAAGTATCGGTGGATATTTGGTTTTGTCACAAGAAATGAATATTGGACAATTTGTGGCTGCTGAAATTATTATTTTACTAGTAATAGGTTCAGTTGAAAAAATAATATTAGGACTTGAGACATTTTACGATGTTTTAACATCAGTTGAAAAAATAGGTGTTGTAACCGATATGGAATTGGAGGAAGAATCTACAAAAGAATACAACAGCTGCTTTACTTCAATAACTTTAGATATCAATAATTTATCTTTTAAATTCCCAGATTCCGAGAAAAATATTATTGATAATATTAATATTCAAATAAATCAATCCGAAAAAATATTTGTTGAAGGAAAAAATAGCTCAGGAAAAACTACGTTAATTCGTTTATTATCTGGATTAATTCAGCCTACCTCCGGGACATTTTACATTAACGACGATACTTTTCAGAAAATTGATTTAAACTTGTATCGCTCCCAAATTGGAAGTATAGTGTATGGAGAAACTCCCTTTGAAGGAAGTCTTGTTGATAATATAACCTTTAAAGATTCGAATGTTACACAAGAAGATATTAGATGGGCGATAGAAACAGTTCAATTGTCTGCGTTTGTCAAAACACTTGCCGACGGATTAAATACTATAATTTCCCCTCAAGGAAGTCAACTTTCTGCCTCTAATGCTCAAAAAATTCTTTTGGCAAGAAGTATTATTCATAAACCAAAAATATTATTTTATGAAGATCCTACGGATACTATGGATGAAAATGTGGCCAATGAAATTATCGATGTAATCACCTCTCCAGCAAATAAATGGACCATCATTGTTTCCTCGCAAAACCCATACTGGAAAACAAAATGTTCCCGAAATATAGTGATGGACAACGGACAAATTATTTTTGATTCTAAAAATTAAAATACAATGCTAAACATTTCTGAAAACAAGAGTCAATTCTCCAAAAAATTAGGTCAATATCAGACTGTTAAAAATTTAGATAACAGACCACATTACAAAATTTTAAATAAAATTATAGCTATTGTTTCGGTCTTTGGAGTAGTTGTACTTTTTCTACCCTGGACACAAAACATATCGGGTTCAGGATCGGTTACGACTTTAAAACCCAATCAACGACCACAAACAATTCAGAGTGTCATTTCGGGACGTATCGAAAAATGGTTCGTAAAAGAGGGGGATTTTGTAAAGAAGGGCGACACTATTATGTTTATTTCCGAAATAAAAGAAGATTATTTTGATCCAAATTTAGTTCAAAATACACAAAATCAAATGATGGCTAAAACGTCAGCATTAGAATCCTATAGCTCTAAAGTGGGTGCTTTGTCTACCCAAATCCAATCGATTGAAAACGAAAGAAAGTTAAAAACCGAGCAAGCTTTAAATAAAATTAAACAATCACTGTTTAAGATAAAAAGCGATTCTATTGATCTTGTTGCCGTAAAAACTCAGTTGAAAATAGCAAATACACAGTTTAATCGTGCTACACAATTGAACAAAGAAGGGCTAAAACCGATGACCGATGTCGAAGAAAAGAGACTAAAATTGCAAGAGGTAGATGCTAAAATTATTACGCAGGAAAATAAATTATTGACCAGTAAAAATGAATACATCAACGCTAAAGTTGAAATAAACAGAATCGATGCCGAGTATTCAGAAAAAGTAGCCAAAGCTAGAAGCGATCAATTCACGGCGTTGAGCAATCAATTTGATACCGAAGCACAGGTGAATAAATTGAAAAATCAATACGCAAACTACAGTATTCGTAACGGACTTTATTACATCAAAGCGGCACAAAACGGATATGTAAATCGAGCTATTCAGGCGGGAATCGGTGAGACAATCAAAGAAGGAACACCAATTGCTACAATTATGCCGTCAACTTACGATATAGCAGTGGAAACTTTTATAAATCCAGTGGATTTGCCATTGGTTAAAAAAGGAGAAAAAATTAGAGTTTGGTTTGACGGTTGGCCTACAATAGTTTTTTCTGGCTGGCCTGAGATGTCTTACGGAACGTTTGGCGGTGAAATTGTTGCTATAGAAAATTTCATTAGCGATAATGGAAAGTTTAGAGTGCTTATTGCACCAGACAGTACAGAGGAAAAATGGCCTTCGCAAGTTAGAGTAGGCTCTGGCGCACAAACTATCGCATTACTGAATACTGTTCCGGTATGGTTTGAAATTTGGCGAGTACTAAATGGTTTTCCACCAGATTATTACAAAACAAATGTGAAATCATCAAAAGAAACTAAAGATAAAAAATAATGAAACGTATAATTCTCCTTTTTTTATTGTTCAATTTTGTTGCGAATTCACAAGTGATTGACCCCAAAACGAATGCTTTAGACAAAGTGTTTTCGTTTAATGAATTTTTGGGTTATGTTAAAAAATTTCATCCTTTAGTAAAAAACGCTGATTTAGAAATAAGTGCTGCGCAAGCCAATTTGATGATGGCTAGAGGAGGGTTTGACCCCAAAATAGAGGTTGATTTTGACCAAAAACAATTCAAGAATCAGGAATATTATTCGATTTTGAATAGCAGTTTCAAAATACCAACTTGGTATGGCATCGAGATAAAAGCTGGATTCGACAACAATGACGGTTATTACTTAAATCCGGAAAACAATACGCCTAATCAAGGATTAACTTCGCTTGGGATATCGGTTCCTTTAGGACAAGGACTTTTTATTAATCAACGAATGGCCGATTTGAGAAAAGCCAAAATTCAAGTTCAACTGAGTCAAGCGGAAAGAAAACTGGAAGCGATAAAGATTTTGGCTGATGCGGCAGTGGCCTACTTCAACTGGAAAAGAAATTTCGATGAAGTTAAGTTGTATGAAACCTATAATACTAATGCGCAAATTCGTTTTAAAGGTATTAAAGAATTAATAAACCAAGGCGACAAACCTGCAATTGATAGCATTGAAGCTGGGATTATTGTCAAAAATAGAATGTTAAGTCTTGAAGATTCGCAATTGAAGTTGACTAAAGCCAAACTTGAACTTTCCAATTTTATATGGATTGAAAATAGTATTCCTGTTGAACTTTCGGATGTTTTAATTCCAGAATCAAAGTTAGATGCAACAATAAGAGAAACATTAAAAACCGATGATCTGCAGAGTGCTGATTTTTCGATTATCAATCATCCGAAGATAACTTCGTTGGAGCGAAAAATAGAAATTTTAAATGTTGACAAAAGATTGAAAGCTAATATGCTTTTGCCCAAAATTGATGTTGGCTATTCTTATTTGTCTGACCCTCGTTATTTTCAAGATTATAATTTCGACGATTATAAAGTAGGGATGAATTTTTATTTTCCATTATTTTTAAGAAAAGAAAGGGGAAGTTTACAGTTAGCTAAATTTAAAATACAAGAAACTGAATTTGCTCTTGGCTTGGAGAAAGTGCAATTAAACAACAAAATAAATGCTCAAAAAATTGAAATAGAATCTCTTATCAAACAAAGAAATTTAATAAATGGTCTGGTTAACGACAACAATGCGATGTTGTTGTCTGAAGAGCGTTTGTTTACTTTTGGAGAAAGCTCCTTGTTTTTGATAAATACCCGCGAAAATAATCTTGTAACTGCCCAATTAGCATCCATTTTACTTGAAAATCGATTTCTAATTTCCAATTCCGAACTGTTTAAAATAATGGCTAATCCTGATTAAATAATTTTTAATGCGTATTTTTGCGATCAGAAAATTGAATTATGATTATCCAAAAAACACGAGAAGAAATAGAATTGATGCGTGAAAGTGCTTTAATCGTTTCGAAAACCTTAGGAATGATAGCTTCTGAAATCAAAGAAGGCGTGACCACGTTATATTTAGACAAAAGGGCAGAGGAATTTATACGCGATCACGGAGCAGTTCCAAGTTTTCTGGGATTGTACGGCTTTCCAAATTCTTTGTGTATGAGTCCAAATTCGCAAGTGGTTCACGGAATTCCAAACAACAAACCTTTAGAAAATGGCGACGTGATTTCAGTAGATTGTGGTGCTTTCAAAAACGGATTTCACGGTGATCATGCTTATTCTTTCGAAATAGGCGAAGTTGCACCCGAAGTCAAAAAATTATTGCAGGTTACCAAAGAATCACTATACGTTGGAATCAGAGAATTAAGAGCAGGAAATCGTGTTGAAGATGTGGGGAATGCCATTCAGAAATATACCGAAAGTCACGGATATGGAGTAGTTCGGGAATTAGTTGGTCACGGTTTAGGACAAAAAATGCATGAAGATCCAGAAATGCCCAATTACGGAAAACGGGGTCGTGGTAAACTCTTAATCGAGGGAATGGTCGTAGCCATTGAACCGATGATTAATATGGGGACCAAAAACATCAAGCAACACAAAGACGGCTGGACTATAACTACATCCGATGGAAAACCCTCTGCACATTTTGAGCACGACGTAGCCATAATTGATGGAAAACCAGAGATTTTATCCACTTTTGCTTATGTGTATCAAGCATTAGGAATCGTGAGTAACGAAGAAGATGAATTTAGAAAAGTGCCTTTGGTAATCTAAATATTAGACACGATCAAAATTAAAAACTTAAATGAACTTAAATGCCTTATATGGTTTGACAATTTATTTAACCATATAAGGCATTTAAGTTCATTTAAGGAAATAAAAAAACTGTTTTTGTAAAATTTTGCACAGCAACTATGAAAATACTTTTCAAAACTATACTCAATACTATTCCTCGTCCTCTATTAATTCGTTTGAGTTATATAGCACGACCCATTATCGCTTTTTCATTAAAAGGAGATAAATTCACGGATCCAATAGATGGAAAAAGTTTCAAGTCGATGTTGCCTTATGGATATGAAAAGCAACGCAATAACGTGCTTTCGCCTAGCACACTTTCGCTGGAAAGGCACCGTTTGTTGTGGTTGTACCTAAAAGAACAAACGGATTTCTTTACTGCAAAAAAGAAAGTATTGCATTTTGCGCCCGAGCAAGCTTTTTATAAATTGTTTCGCAAGCAAAAAAACCTTGAGTACACTACAACCGATTTGTTTTCGCCTCTTGCCGACGTAAAAGCGGATATTTGTAATTTGCCTTTTGATGACAATCAATATGACGTTATTCTTTGCAATCACGTCTTGGAACACATTCCAGATGACACCAAAGCAATGCAAGAATTGTATCGCGTTTTGAAACCCGGCGGAATGGCGATTCTTCAAATTCCACAAGATTTAAAGCGAGAAGTTACTTTTGCTGATGATTCTATAACAGACCAAAAAGAACGTGCCAAAATATTTGGTCAATACGACCACGTTCGCATTTACGGTCGCGATTATTTTGATAAACTGCGAAGTATTGGTTTTAGGGTTGTCGAAGAAGATTACACTCATAAAATCGCTCCCGAATTAGTAGAAAAATATTGTCTGGCCAAAGGCGAGATTATCCCGGTTTGTTTTAAATAATAATACCTTGATAACCGATAATCACTTTCAGTTCTGCTTTGATATTAGTTTTGAAAAAAAATTGAATTGCTATATTCCAACGGCATATATCATCAAAAAAACGGATGAAATCCACTATTTAGATAAAAAAGCAAGCCCCGAAGTTCTGGAAAGTTTTGGACTTATTTTTGAAGACTTTGACACAACCACCAAAAAACTTTTGAGCATTTGTACCGAATTAAAACCCGAAAATGTTTTTAAAAAATTCAGTAAAAACTTAAAGTTTGCCAAAACCATAGACGATTTACTCCAAGATTCGAAACTAGAATTTGGCATTCGCCAATTTAAAACAACCAATTTAGATCAGTTTTACTCTCTTGTAAAGAAAGAGAATTTTCCTTTGTCGATGAATTTAGATAGGGAAAAAGATTTCAGAAAAAGTCGGATTACCACCAATCAAGCCAATCTTGAAACTCAGCTCCATTTTGATAAACACGAAAATGGAATTACCTATACTTTACAATTAAAAGACAATGAAACTGTTTTTTATCCATTTGAAACCAAAATCGAATTGCTTTTAGACGAACCCAGTTGGATTATCGTTGACCAAAAGCTTTTTCATTTGCAAGATATCAATTCCAAGAAAATTTCTCCTTTTTTAACAAAAAAATCTATTGAAATTCCATCGAAATTAGTTTCTGAATATTTTGAAAAATTCATCAAAGACATTGCCAAAAAAGTAGAGATTACAGGAACAGGTTTTGAAATTGAAACCCGAAATACCATTAATTTTTGCGCTATAGAAATAGTACACGATTTTTTTAGAAACTCGTATTACATCAACTTACTATTCGATTATAAAGGTTATTCTTTTGATTATAGCAAAACCAAAAAAACACATTCGAATATAGATTTAAGCGATTTAAACAAAATTAAACTCATACAATACAAAAGGGGTGAAGCCGAAACAGTCTTCGTCAATCAGTTGGTTGCAATGGGTTTGACCAAAACCGAATCGAATTGTTTTAAATTTTCGCCAAAGGAAGAAAAACAAGATGGGTACAAAACAATTCAATGGGTTATAGAAAATCAGGAAAAATTGGTTTCTTTTGGTTTTTCTGTTCAAGATTTTAAAATTGACAGAAAAAAAATCAATATTCACAAGGTAGAAATCCGATTTGCTAATGAAGTCAAAAGCGATTGGTTCGACATTAATATGACGATTGTATGTAAAGAATTCGAATTCAATTTCAGCGAGATTGTCCCGAATATAAAAAACCAAAATCGTCTTTTCTTATTACCCAATGGCAGTTATTTTTTGATTCCTATCGAATGGATGACACTATATAGTTCAATCGCAAAATTGGCAAAAATTCAAAATGGAAACCTCATTTTACCTAAAAGTAATTTTGCTGTCCTCGAAGGCATTCCAGAATTAAAAAATTCTTTGAATTTGCAAGGAACCATAGAATATAAGGCTTCGGCTTTGGTCAAGGCGACCTTGAGACCTTATCAAATTGAAGGGGTAAAATGGTTACTAGAACATTACAACAATGGTTTAGGTGCTTGCTTGGCCGATGATATGGGTTTGGGCAAAACACTACAAACCTTAAGTACATTGGTTGCCGTGCAAGAACAATTGGATTTTGAAAAGACAGAAAACGTGCAATTGGATTTATTTGGAAATGAAATTTCAGTACCAAAAGATTATCTAAAAGCCTTGATTGTGTTGCCTTCTTCATTGGTTTTCAATTGGTATAATGAGGCTAGAAAATTTACACCACATTTTCGGAGAGTGCAATACATTGGCAATGAGCGTAAATTACTTTCTAAAAAATTAGAGAAATACGATTTGATTTTTACCAGTTATGCTGTTATTTCTAGAGATATTTCAATTTTAGAAAAATACAACTTCCGGTATTTAATTTTGGACGAAAGTCAATGCATAAAAAACAAAAAATCTAAAATTTTTAAGGCAGTCAATCAAATAAAAGCCAATCATAAAATTTCGTTGAGCGGAACGCCGATTGAAAATTCACTCGATGATTTATGGTCGCAAATGCAATTTATCAATCCGAATATTTTAGGAAGTTATTCGTTTTTTGCTGAAAATTATAAGTTTCCAATTGAGAAAAAGCAAGACGAAAACAGTATATTAGAACTCAAGAATCTAATCAAACCGTTTATTTTACGCCGTACCAAAGAGCAAGTTTTGAAAGATTTACCAGAACTGTCCGAGCAAATTTTCTATTGCGAAATGGAACCCGAACAAGAAAAATTATACGAAGTAGAAAAATCCAAAGC
>CAMBHH010000003.1 GCA_945866505.1 Flavobacterium psychrophilum | reverse complement strand
AAAGTTCAAGCCCTACGGGTTTTAAAAAAAATCTCCACCCTTTATTTTTTCTTCGCAACACTATTTTCCTTCAATCACATATTCACTTCCGCACACAATCATCTTATAAAGTCGGGTAGTATTTTTTTTAAAAAACTTGCTTTTATCGAAACCTCCACTTGACGAACGACTTTCTTTTTTTTTCTTTTTTTTCTTTTAAAAATAATAAGGTGCGGAGCGTAGCGACAGCATCATTTTAAATCCGAAGTTATGACCTATCACAACGTATTCACACACCGAATAGACCGAATTTATGACCAACCTCATTTCTTTATCCTAAACAAAGGGAACAATAGTGGAAAACCACTAAAAGAACCTTGTCCGAATTGTTTTGTAATAACAGTAAAAACAGATGAAGAAGCAGAAAATCTCTACTGGATTGCACTAAGTTTATGGAAATCTAAACTTTGGCATCAATATTTAATAGGTTCAGTTATTCCTTTCATTCGATTAAACGACTTTAAAACGACTTTCAGAAACAAAGTGATCTCAATCTATAAGGAGCATAATAAACATCTTGAAAACGTTGAAAAGCTAAAGAAATTGGAAGATTTAAAATCCATCTATAACAAAAATATAGATACTATAGAAAGAATAAAAGCTGCAATTCTTCAATATTACATTTAATTCTTGCCCGATTGCATCGGGCATTATATTTATATCACATTTTTAAAATCTGACAAAATTGGCATTAACTAAAAGTCCCTGCATTATTTTGCATTATGAATAATATTATATGTCATACCACCTCTAAAGCAATTTAAAGCAACCGAACGCAAAAGACTATATACGTTATAATTAGCACGCTTATTGCCTTATTTTTACTCAAAGGATACAGCTCTTGGACAAAGCCGTATCAAGTCCAAACAAATTATTAATTTTTAAATCTTTAATCAAAATGGGGAAAATATCTCAGGGAATTTTAGGAGGGTTATCAGGTAAAGTTGGAAACATTATCGGGGGTAACTGGAAAGGCATCGATTACATTAGAATTAAACCTTCTAGCGTAGCCAATCCAAGAACAGAAGGTCAAGTAATGCAAAGAACTAAGTTTACTTTGACTTTAGAATTTTTACAAGCAGTTAAACCTTTTGTTAAAGCTGGTTATAGAAACCTAGCAAACAAAAAAACAGAGTTTAACGCTGCAATGTCTTACATCTTAAACAATGCGATTACAGGAATAGATCCTGACTTTGTTGTAGATTATAACTTAGCGTTATTGAGTAGAGGTGGTTTATCGACCCCTTTAAACCCTACAGCAGATGCATCTGTTTCTGGAGAGGTTACTTTCACTTGGGGCGACAACTCAACAGAAAGTAACGCAAATGCAACAGACAAAGTAATGTTACTGGTTTACAATCCAGTAAAAAAAGAATCTGTTTCAATTGTTGGTAATGGTGCAACAAGAGTTGATGGTTCATTAACTATTCCAATGCCAGCAACCTATGCAGGAGACACAGTAGAGCTTTTTATAGCCTTTATGTCAACTGATGGTACACAACTTTCAAACAGTAATTATTTAGGCTCTCAAGTCGCAGGATAAGCTTAAATAAACAAAAATTAAGTCGCTCATTGTAGCGACTTTTTTTATATATTTACCCCACGTTTTAATTATTATTTTTCTTTTATTTAATGGTTATTATCCTTTAATCTACAAGTTATTGATGCCTATTTGTTGCCCATACCTTGTAAACCACAGTAAACAATAACGACTTCATATATTGTATCGGAAAGTAAATCTATCTGAAATAAATAAAACGGATAGCAAAAAGGTTCAACCCAATAAAAACGATAATTTTATAAATCAAGAAGTTTTAAAACGTTCTGCAATTGTTCCTCCCTTGTAATATTAGAATTGTCAAATTCGAGAGCATCGCTCGCTTTGACAAGTGGAGAATCAGCACGATGGGTATCAATATAATCTCGTTCTTGAACATTTTTCAATACTTCGTCAAAAGTAATAGTATCGCCTTTTTTCTGCAATTCCATGAATCTTCTTTCTGCACGAGTCATTGGACTGGCAGTCATAAATATCTTCAAATCGGCATCAGGAAAAACTACAGTTCCAATGTCTCTTCCATCCATAACAATGCCTTTGTTTTTTCCCATTTCTTGTTGTTGTTCTACCAGCTTTGAACGCACTTCAGAAATCTCAGCGACGAGGCTAACAAAATTAGAGACTTCGATAGTTCGAATTGCTGCCTCCACATTAACATCATTCAAATACATTTCGGCAAAACCCAAATCACCATTGAATTTGAATGTCAGTTTTATAGAAGGCAAACTATTAATAAGAGATACTGCATCAAAAAAACCTTTTCCAATGTATCCAGCTTTCATAGCATAAAAAGCAACAGCGCGATACATTGCACCAGTGTCAACATAGACATATCCAAGGTGTCTGGCTAATTCCTTCGCCAAAGTGCTTTTCCCAGTTGATGAAAATCCATCGATTGCAATAGTGATTTTTTTATTCAAAATAATATTATTGAAAATTAATAGTCAAACCAAATAAACTCGTATTTCCCGCTAAGGTATATCTTGAGTAGGAATAATTAAATTTTAATTTGTTAAATTTCATTCCAAAACCCAATGATATTCCAGAAAAATTCCTAATATCTAACACTTTCAGCTCTTCGGCTCGTCTGAAATTATACCCTAACCTAAAATTTACAGCTTTTTTTGGAAAAAGTTCTACTCCAAATATCGTATGTCTTAACGTATTTCCTAAAAATGAAGTTTTCTTTTCGGTTATAGTTCCATCGAGGGAGGTTTGTGCTTGATTAGGATTATTAAAAGATACATTCCATTGCTGCAAATTATCCAAAGTTAAATGCCACCGAATGGGTACATTTTCTAATTCTTGCGAAACGCCAAGCATTATTTCTAAAGGTAATTTTTCGTTTATGCCGTTATAAGTTGTGAATTGTGTTCCAAGATTCCGAACAACAAACGCCCAATTGACATCATTGGCTTCGTCAATAAAAATAGCGCCTAAATCAACCGCTCCACCTATTGAACTGTATGTTTCTAAAGTAGAAGTAATGAGTTTTCCACTTGCCCCTAAAAACAAATTGGAATATGGAACATTAAATGCATAACCAAAAGAAAGTGCTACTTCGCTACCTGTAAATTGAGAAGTTGCTTGACCATTTTCGTCATAACCATCAAAATTGCCATAATTTACATAATTTACTCCAACCTGAAAAGTTTGCAAATGTCGGTCATAAGTATAAGCATAAGAAGCTGTGCCGTAGGTAACTTCGCCAAAATAACTGCCATAATTCAATGCTAAATGGTTGTCCATATCTGGGTTTATTGTGGCTGGATTATAGTGCACCTGATTAACATCTTCATCATAAATGGTAATCGTCTTGCCCCCCATAGCTGCTTGCCTTGGCGATGTGACCAAGTTCAAAAACTGATAGGTGTACTTCCCTCCAATTTGCCCGTTTGAAACGGTACAAACTAAAAACAAAAGGAAAATTAAAAGTTTTTTTGGCATATTTAAAATAGCTATTCTACACTGTAGAACGCAAATGCGAAGATAAAATTATAATGGTAAATAATTCCTTTTTTAGATGAAGTTTCAATAGAAAATAAAAATTCCATCCTCAAGAAGTAGAATGGAATTATATTGAATCAAAAAGCAGCTGTCTACAAAACTTTTGCGTTTTTTACCTTTTGATCGGTAATCGCAATTTTCAAGACTTCGCTCATTTCTTTTACATAGTGAAAAGTCAAGCCTTCGATATATTTTGGTTTAATTTCGTCGATATCGCTTTTGTTTTCGTGACACAAAACAATTTCTTTGATATTAGCTCTTTTCGCAGCCAGTATCTTTTCTTTTATTCCGCCTACAGGCAAAACTTTTCCACGCAAAGTGATTTCACCAGTCATTGCCAATCCTTTTTTAATCTTCTTTTGCGTTAGCACAGAAACTAATGAGGTAAGCATGGCTATCCCTGCACTTGGCCCATCTTTTGGGGTTGCTCCTTCGGGAACGTGTAAATGAATATTGAATTTGGTCAACATTTCTGGGTTTAATCCCAAAAATTCAGCATTGGCTTTGATGTATTCTAAGGCTATGGTTGCCGATTCTTTCATTACATTTCCTAAATTCCCAGTAATAGTCATTGTTCCTTTTCCGGGAGAAATCAAGGATTCTATAAAAAGAATATCTCCGCCTACACTCGTCCAGGCGAGACCTGTTACAACTCCAGCAACATCGTTACTTTCATATTTGTCTCTTTCTAATTTTGCAATTCCAAGAACTTGCACAATATCTTCATTGGTCACTTTCTTATTATATTCTTCTTCCATCGCAATGGATTTAGCCGCATTCCGAATCACTTGCGCAATTTTGGCTTCCAATCCTCGAACGCCTGATTCACGAGTATAACCTTCGACAATTTTTTCTAATTGTTTGACACCAATGGTCAAATCTTTGGTCGTCAATCCGTGTTCTTTCAATTGTCTTGGAAACAAATGCTGCCGAGCAATTTCTACCTTTTCTTCAATAGTATAACCCGACATTTTGATGATTTCCATTCGGTCTCGCAACGCAGGTTGAATTTCAGCCATATTATTTGAAGTAGCAATAAACATCACTTTCGATAAATCATAACCCATTTCTAGGAAATTATCATAAAACGAATTGTTCTGTTCTGGGTCTAAAACTTCTAACAATGCCGAAGACGGATCGCCTTGATGGCTATTAGACAATTTATCGATTTCGTCTAAAACAAAAACTGGATTTGATGTCCCTGCTTTTTTCAAACTTTGAATAATTCGTCCGGGCATTGCGCCAATATAGGTTTTACGATGACCACGAATTTCAGCTTCATCACGCAAACCGCCCAGAGATATTCTCACGTACTCTCTTCCTAAAGCCTCGGCAACTGATTTCCCGATAGAGGTTTTACCAACACCTGGAGGTCCTGTCAAACAAATTATTGGAGACTTCATATCATTTCGCAATTTCAAAACTGCTAGATGTTCAATCATTCTTTTCTTGACATCTTCCAATCCAAAATGGTCTCTATCTAGAATATTTTGAGCCCGTTTCAAATCAAAATTATCTTTAGAATAGTCGCCCCATGGTAAGTCTAAAAACAATTCCAAATAATTTCTTTGAATTCCAAAATCTGGCGCTTGCGGATTCATTCTTCGCATTTTTGACAATTCTTTTTCGAAATGTTTTTGCGTTTTTTCATCCCATTTTTTGGTCTTGGCTTTGACACTCATTTCGTCCATTTCCTCTTCTTGTGAAACGCCACCCAATTCTTCTTGTATGGTTTTCATTTGCTGATGAAGAAAATATTCACGTTGTTGCTGGTCTAAATCAAAGCGAACTTTAGATTGAATGTCATTTTTTAATTCGAGCTTTTGCAACTCGGTATTCATATAACGAAGCGTCTCAAGTGCTCTGTCTTTCAAGGAATTAATTGATAAAAGATTTTGCTTTTCCTCGACAGATAAACTCATATTCGAAGTTACAAAATTTATTAAAAATGATTGGCTTTCAATATTTTTAATGGCAAATGTAGCTTCGCTTGGAATATTCGGATTTTCTTTTATAATTTGAATCGCTAATTCTCTTACTGAATCCAGAATTGCTAAAAATTCGGTGTCTTTCTTAGTCGGTCTTTTTTCGGAAATAGCTGCAATATTGGCGGTAAAATAAGGCATTTCGGTAACGATGGATTCTATTTGGAAACGTTTTTTTCCTTGAAGAATAACGGTAACATTACCATCAGGCATTTTTAAAACACGCAAAATACGTGCTACAGTTCCTATTTGGTGAACATCGCTTTTGGACGGATCTTCAATTTCTTCATTCTTTTGAGCGACCACTCCAATAATTTTTCCTGCTGCATAAGCATCATTAATTAAATTGATGGATTTATCGCGTCCTGCAGTAATCGGAATTACAACTCCTGGAAATAAAACCATATTTCGCAAAGGCAAAATTGGTAGTGAATCTGGCAATACTTCGTTGTTCATTTCCTCCTCATCTTCGGGAGTCAATAATGGAATTAATTCGGTTTCGGCATCAAATTCTTGGAGTGACAGATTGTCAAGAGTGTGTATTTTATGGTTTGACATACTATTTTTAAGTCTTTTTGTCATTAAATGATTCATTCGGATAGCAAATATAAGGTAACAGCACATTAAATTTTAAAATAAAAGCTTTAAAACGTCCGAAAATTGCGCGGTCATTAAAAAGACAATCATTATGCCAAAATTTAAATTAAATATATCTGGTCTATAAACGATTTAAACGCAAAAAAAATATTTACCTTACAATCCAAAACTGATATAAAGATAAAGCAATTAAATTAAAAAACTTACATTTGTATAGGATGTAAGAGAATAAACGAAGTTTTATATCCCAATTTGTGCAAAAAAAATTAAACTTAATTTCAAAACAAAATGAAAAAAATAATATTACTATTAGTTTCAATTTTTAGCTTTGGGTGTAGTTCAAATGAAGATAATTTAGAAGTTGATTACGATCAATATATTAGTGCCAATTCAATAGCATCAGAGATTCAATTTATGCCCGAAGAAATTCACACCGATTATTACGTAGTACAAAAGCCAGCTCTTAAATTAAAACTTATTACAAAAGAAATTTTTCCTTGCATCAATTATAGTTTAGGTACTTCTGAATTTATTAATGGTACCGAATTAATCATACGATTTGAAAAAATAGTAAACCCTGGAGTTTGTCTAACTGCAATTGGACCTGCAACAAAATATATTGATCTACCCCAAAATATCAATAAATTGACATTTATAAACGGAAAATCAATTGATAAATATGATATAACAATTGATAGTCAAAAAGTAAAAATCAATTTGATTGAAAGTCATTTTACAACTTCATTATACGATAATACATTCAGATATCCTGAAAACTCTTTCGCATACATATGCGGCACAAATACTACTAATACTAATATTTATACTGATTTTTTAAATATTTTACTTGCCAATCCTTCACTAAAAGAAATTTCCTTTCAAGGAGAAGGAAGAATTCCATATCCAACAAGTACTTTCGGGAATCGGGTCAATCATAAAACTAGGTTTTTTAAATACACTAGTTTTTCTGATTTTGAATCACTAGGTCAAACTTTAACCAATTATAAAAATGGAAATATTACACCTAATAGCGGAGTAACAATTTCGTTACAAAGTTGGAATAATTCAAATCATTACAGTTGGATGAATTAAATACATACATTTAGTTATAGTAATCGAGTTAAGATTGTATTTTAGACTCAAAAATTTCACTCAAAAACTAATGTGTTGAAGTTTCAATTTTCTTCATAAAACTAAGCACGATGTAACCCAGCAAAAAGAAAACCGCCAGAATAAAAATCGAATTCCGCATTGAATTAGTCAAAGCTCCCACAAATCCAAAAATAAAAGTGCCTAAAACAATCGCAATTTTTTCTGTCACATCAAAGAAACTGAAGTATGTAGTGTGGTCTTCGGTTTCCGGTAATAACTTCGAATAGGTCGAGCGCGACAAAGACTGAATTGCCCCAAGGACCATTCCAATTATACCTCCAAGAGCATAAAACTGTAGATCAATATATTGGTTATCCTTGTCTAATAAATAAGCTGCAAAACAAATAAATCCCCAAATGGCAATCGTCAATTTTAAGGTTTTGATGTTTCCAATATTTTCCGAAATTCTGGAGAAAAGAAAAGCTCCAAAAATAGCCACTATTTGAATTAATAAAATGGTAATTATCAATTGGCTAGTTTCAATCCCCAACTCTACTTTTCCGTAGATTCCAGCCAATAGAATGATTGTTTGAACGCCAATGCTGTAAAGAAAAAAAGCGATTAAAAACTGTTTTAAAGAGGCCTGTTTATTCAAACTTAACAAAACCACTTTTAGCTCTTTTATACCTTTAAAAATAAAATCTTTTCTAGGCTTTTTATTATAAACATTAGACGGTAAAAAATGAAATGTAACTTGTGCAAATCCCATCCACCAAATGCCAACAGTCAAAAAGGAAATTCTCGCTGGCAATGTTGGATCAGTAATTCCAAACCAATCAGGTTTCATAACCATCGCCAAATTAAAAGCCAGTAATAGTACCGAACCGGTATAACCAAACATAAATCCTTTGGCACTCACTCTATCGTGTTGTTCTGGATAAGCAATTTCAGGTAAATAGGAATTATAAAAAACAATACTTCCCCAAAAACCTATGCTTGCCAAGATAGTTGCCACAATTCCAATCCAGAGTGTGTCTTGGTTTTTAAAGAAAAACAAACTCATCACAGATAGCGACCCCAAATAACAAAAGAACTTCATAAAACTCTTTTTGTTCCCTGTATAATCGGCAATTCCTGACAATATTGGAGATAAAAAAGCTACAATCAAAAACGAAAATGATAAAGAGTACGACAAAAGGGAACTGTTGGGCAAAGAAACTCCCAGAAAATGTACTATTCCGCCATTGTCACTAGTCACCGATTCATAATAGATAGGAAAAACAGCCGTGGCAATGACTAACGAATAAACTGAATTTGCCCAATCATAAAATGCCCAAGCATTGATTAATTTAGGACTTCCTTTTGGTAAATTTTCCATTGGATTTTTTTTTGTTGCTTCAAATATAGTTAAAAAAAGTTGGCTCCAATCTACTTCTTGATTTGCTATTATTAAGAAATTGCCAAGAATTAAAACTATAATTCTTGGCAAATAACTGATTCATACACAAAAAATTTAGACTTTTTTAAGGTTCAACTTACTGTTTTTATAACCGTAACAAAAGTAAAACACTAGACCTATTAACAACCAAACGCCAAACCATTTCCAATTTGAAACTGCCATTCCGGTTAGTAAATAACAGCAAGAAATTAACCCTAGCAAAGGGATTAATGACAAGTTTTTAAGGAAGGAAATTACAGCCATTACAACACACAGAATAAAGAAAATGACCATCGTACAATTTGTAGCTAATTTTTCTTTTGAAAAATCGAAAGTATCATTGAAAAATGTTGGGAATAAATAATTTATTACAAGCGATGACCCAATTACCATCGCTGGAAAAATGAATTTTGAATTAATATATGGAATTCTAAATTTGCCTTTTGTTTGTCGGTCAGCAAGTTCAGCTTCACTTTGAGGTGACAACATTAAAACTCCGCCGCAAACTAATACAAACGCAAACAATGTACCTATGCTTGTAAAGTCTAAAACGAAGTTCTCATCTGTAAAGAAAATTGGAATCCCAACAACTAAACCAGTTACAATTGTTGCAAATCCTGGTGTTTTATATTTTGGATGAATTTTAGAAAATTGCTGCGGCATCAATCCGTCACGACTCATCGTCATCCAGATTCGAGGTTGACCCATTTGAAAAACTAGTAATACACTTGTCATCGCAACAACGGCAGCAATCGAAACAATAAACAACATCCATTTCACGCCTTTTAAAGCAAAAATTTCAGCCAGCGGATCGCTTACGCCAAGCAATGTATATGACACCATTCCAGTAATTACTAGTGCTAGAAGGATATAAACTACTGTACAAACTATTAATGAATAAATCATTCCTCCTGGTAAATCGCGTTGCGGATTTTTACTTTCTTCTGCCAAGGTCGAAACCGCATCAAATCCAATATAGGCAAAAAACACTGCCGAAACTCCACCCATAACTCCTTTGAAACCATTTGGCATAAATGGTGTCCAGTTCTCAATATCGATGTAAAAAAAACCAACAATGATCACCAAAGCGATAATGACTAGTTTTATGGTTACCATAATATTGCTGATATTTTTCGATTCTTTTGTGCCTCGATAAACCAAATAAGTAATTAGCAAATTGATTAAAACCGCAGGCAAATCAAAAATAATTCTCAATCCACCAATCATTGGTGCATTTTGCCAAGCTGCAATTCCCTCTTTAGACGCCACTATACCTTCGGCTGAATCTCGTGCTGATTGATAATTAATAGTTAACCAATCTGGTAAATGAATAGAAAAAGTTTCTAATAAATTTGTAAAATAACCACTCCACGAAAAAGCAATGTAAATGTTTCCGATAGAATATTCCATAATTAAAGCCCAGCCAATTATCCAAGCGAATAGTTCACCAAATGATACGTATGCATAGGTATACGCACTACCAGAAATCGGTACACGCGAAGCAAATTCAGCGTAACACATCGCGGTAAAACCACAAGCAATGGCACAAATTACATACAATATTACAACTCCGGGTCCACCCGAAAAACAAGCGTTTCCTATTGCACTAAACGTTCCACCGCCTATGATAGCTGCAATACCAAAAAAAGTCAAATCCTTAACAGTTAAAACTTTGTTTAATTCTGAGTGATCACCGTCTCCGCCTTGTTGAACAGCTACTTTTGTAGATTTCCTTCTAAATAAACTTGAAAACGCCATTTTGTATATTTTTATCGTTATTAACCAATTCGTTGTGAATTATACAATTATATTTTAATTATAATGAAAATGTTATTGAAAATTCAAATATATATAAATAGTATCAATTAATTTGAATCAATAGTTGAATTTATTGCCTAGAACAGAATAATAAGTTTTTTTAAACCCGAAAGATTGCCTATCAAAAGCGACTACATTTTACATTTCAAACAACTTCTCAAAATAGTGACAGGATGCAAGGCTTTTCTATTGGTTCCGTCAAAAATTTGATGACGGCAACTCGTGCCTGCGGCGGCAATTTCGGTTTCGGAATTTGTAGCACGAATTTTTGGAAACAAAGTATCTTCTCCCATTTGCATACTGATGTCGTAATGTTCTTTCTCGTAACCAAAAGAACCCGCCATGCCACAACAACCCGAATTGTAGATGGTTACGGAACTATTTTTGGGTAAATTTAGCATTGCAAAAGTAGCTTCAACAGAACTCAGGGATTTTTGATGACAATGTCCGTGGATTTTTATGGTTTTTTCAACATCCGAGAATTGGTCAGAATAAATTTTACCTGAAGTGATTTCTTTCTTGAAAAACTCTTCGATAGTAAGCGCATTTTTGGAAACTTTTTCCGCTCCTTCTTTGTCTTTTGCTAATCGAATGTATTCATCCCTGAAAGTCAATATTGCCGAAGGTTCAATTCCAATCAATGGTATGTTTTCCGAAATTAAATCTTTGAAAATAGCCACATTTTTATTGGCAATTGCCTGTGCTTCTTCCAGAAAACCTTTAGAAATAAAGGCTCTTCCACTTTCTTCGTGATTGACTATTTCAACTTTATATCCTAATTCAGTCAACAATTCAAAAGCATCTATTCCGACAGAAACATCATAATAATTGGTAAACTCATCACAAAATAAATAGACTTTTCCGTTTTGAATCTTGGCTCTTGGCTCTTGGCTCTTGCACTCATCCTTGTACCATTTTCTAAAAGTAGTTTTGGCCAATAGCGGCACTTCTCTTTGTGTTGCCACTCCCATACTTTTCTTTACAAAAGGAAGATTTACTACAAAATTTGTAAAACCTGGAAGCAAACTTCCCAATTGATTCAGTTTTGAATTATTAGCAAAAATTCGGTTTCGAATCGAATAGCCATTGCTCTTTTGGTATTGGTACAAAAACTCTGCTTTCAAAGCTGCAACATCCACATTGCTTGGGCATTCGCTGGCACAAGCTTTACAACTGATACACAATTCAAAAACTTCATATAATTCATTATGATTGAATTTGTTGTCTTTTTCAGAATTGGTCAAATATTCTCTGAGTGCATTGGCTCTAGCGCGAGTCGTATCTTTTTCATTTAAAGTCGCTCGATAACTAGGGCATAAAGTCCCGCCAGCCGAAGGTAATTTTCTACAATCGCCTGAACCATTGCATTTTTCTGCCAAACGCAAAACACCTAAACTATCTGAGAAATCCTGAATCGTTTGAATATCGGGTTCTACTCTGCCCGCTTGCACTCTCAGATTTTCGTCCATTTTGGAAGTATTGACGATTTTTCCAATGTTGAAAATGGAACTAGGATCAAAAGCAAATTTTATTCTTTTTAACAATTCATAATTTTTGTCGCCAATCATAAATGGCAAAAATTCACCACGAACGATTCCGTCTCCGTGTTCTCCACTCAACGAACCACGATATTTCTTTACCAAATGGGCTACTTCGGTGGCGATAGTTCTAAAAAGTACTACATCTACTTTTTTCTTTAAATTCAAAACCGGACGCAAATGCAATTCTCCTGCTCCGGCGTGAGCATAATAAATCGCTTCCTGATTGTATTTTTTCATCATCGCCGCAAATTCAGCGATATAATTAGGCAAATCACTCAATTCTACCGCAGTGTCTTCAATAGAATCGGCAGCTTTATTGTCGCCAACGATACTTCCTAAAAGCCCAAGTCCAGCTTTTCGCAGTTCAATAATTTTATCAATATCTTCTCCATATAATTTTATTAGAGCATAACCAAAATTGCCATCTTTCAAATCATCAATTAAAGCGTTGGCCTGATTTTCGGCATCAATCATGGTACCCGCAGCAACTTCAAACATCATTATCGCTTTCGGATTTCCCACAATAAAATGTCTGTTTTTGGATTGTTCCCGATTGTTTTTAGTACAGTCTAATATGGTGTCGTCCATCATTTCGCAAGTGTACAAATGATGTTTCATAGCTACGACAACGGCTTCTAAACTTTCTTGGATGGTATGAAAATGCGCAACCACCATCACATTATGGGCTGGCGGTAAATCATCTACTTTCAAAGTGATTTCTGTGGTGAAAGCCAATGTTCCTTCGCTTCCACACAGTAATTTCCCAAGATTTATCGTGGGTTCCAAACCGGAAAACAAGTCTGATTTCAATAATAAATCAACAGCATATCCAGTATTTCGGCGGTGAATTTCTGGTTTTGGAAATTCTTTGACAATTTCTTTTTGGTTTTCCACATTCGAAAGTTCTTCATAAATTGTATGATAGATTTTGCTTTCGAGCGAATTGCCTTTTGCCTTTTCGATAAAATCATTCGAAGTAATTTCGTTGAAAACTGCCGAAGAACCGTCACTCAAAATGGCCTTGATTTCGACAATTTTATCTCTTGTAACTCCGTATCGAATAGAGGTCGTTCCCGATGAATTGTTCCCGACCATTCCTCCCATCATACAGCGATTGGAAGTAGAAGTATTGGGTCCGAAAAATAGTCCGTGAGGTTTTAAATAAAGATTCAACTCGTCTCGAATGATTCCGGGTTGAACCGTTACTGTTTTTTTATCCCCATCAAAAGAAATAATCTTAGTAAAATGCTTCGAAACATCTACTATAATTCCACTTCCAACAGTTTGTCCTGCTAGTGAAGTTCCAGCAGTCCTAGGCGTTAGCGAGATTTTATTCTCAGTTGCAAACTGTAGTAACTTGACAATGTCTTCGTTAGTTTTTGGATAAGCCACAGCAATTGGTCTCATTCTGTAAGCAGAAGCATCGGTAGAATAGATCGTTTTATGAAGTTCATCAAATAAAAGATTTCCCTCTAAAGATTCTGATAATTGCTGTAATTGAAATTGGGTTGGCATAACTGGAATTATATTCTGGACAAATATAAAAATATAGGGCTTCAAAATTTTATAATTCAAATAAGAAAGAGAGAAAATTTGAAAAGTATTGGTTAAAAGACAAGACTTCAGTCTAAAAATAAATAAAAAAAGATTTGGCAAAGAAATTTCAACAATTAATAAAATTGAATATTATCAAAAATTTATAGGATACATTTCACTAAAAAACTACTTTTGACTTTTAGATAACTAGGTTAAAAATGAATAAACATAAGTATTTGCTGTTGGTATTTTCACTAGTGTTTTTTTCATTTTCGGATGGAAATGCGCAAGAAAAAGCAACAAATCCCAAAAATGAATTCAGAGCAGTTTGGATAGCAACTGTAGTAAACATCGATTGGCCAAAGGCAGGAACTGATGCTGTGGACAAACAAAAAGCCGATTATTTAGAAATTTTAGATACCTACAAAAAACTAAATTACAATGCTGTAATAGTGCAAATCCGAAGTGTTGGAGATGCTTTTTATCCTTCAAAATTAGCGCCTTGGTCGCGTTATTTGACCGGGAAAGAAGGGCAAGCACCACAACCTGATTACGACCCTTTGGCTTGGATGATTGAACAAGCGCATCAAAGAGGTTTCGAATTTCACGCTTGGCTAAATCCTTACAGAGCCACATTCGATACTAAAATTGAAACGCTTAGTAAGGAGCACGATTTTTTCAAACATCGAGATTGGATGATAAAATATGGCGAAACAGGAAAAGAAAAATATTACTATAATCCAGCATTACCGGAAGTTCAAAGGCATCTTACAGCTGTAGTGGAAGAAGTGGTGAAAAACTATGACATCGATGCCATTCACTTTGACGATTATTTTTATCCTTACCGAGTAGCTGGCAAAATGTTTAACGATTCTGCTTCATTCAAAAAATATGGGTACAAACAATCGCTCGAAGATTGGAGACGTGACAATGTAAACTCTTTTGTAAAAGGTATTTATTATTCGATAAAAAAAATCAAACCTTGGGTGCAATTTGGTATCAGCCCTTTTGGGGTTTGGCGCAATAAATCTGTAGATCCACGAGGATCTGACACTCAAGCGGGACAAACCAATTACGACGATTTGTATGCCGATCCCATCGCTTGGATGGAAGGAAAATACATTGATTATATGTTGCCGCAATTATATTGGAGCATCGATCATAAAACCGCTTCTTATTCAAAATTAATTAAATGGTGGGCAGAAAATTCATCAAACGTCAATGTGTACATCGGAAATGGAAGCTATAAAATAAAAAGCGACTCCGATAAAAAATGGTTTGTTCCTAGCGAAATTCCCAACCAAATCGATTTAACCAGAACCTATCCAAACATTCAAGGTAATGCTTATTTTAGTGCGAAAACTTTTGTAAACAACAACAAAGATGTGGCAACATTATTAGAAAACAATCAATATAAATATCCTGCTATTCCTTTGCCGGTGCCCAGTTCTGTTAAAACTGGCAATGAAAGGCCTCTAATAAACACATATAACAAACAAGGGAATTCATATCAGTTTTCGTTCAAAAAAACCCAATCCGAACAAATTCGATACATTGTAGTTTACAGTGCAGAAAACAATATGAGAATAGATAGTAATAATCCTAGGCAGATTGTCGAGAAATTATTTATAGATGCAAAAAATGAGTCGATTAAATGCTCCATATCGAAGGACAAATTAAATAAGTCCAAAAAAGTCGCCTTTACTTTTATCGATTTTTATGGCAACGAAAGTGTTGCAGAAATTGTCAATTTAAACATCGAAATAAAACCAAACTAATATGACTAACTCGAAAACAAAAAATGAGCCTTGGTTTTGGATTCCATTATTAAATTTTGCTTCAGGTTTTCCGTATGTAATCATTATTTCAGTATCGGTATTGATGTACAAAAACCTAGGAATCAGTAATGAAGACATTGGACTTTATACCAGCTTGTTGTATTTGCCATGGGTGATCAAACCGTTATGGAGTCCGTTTATAGATTTACACGGAACCAAACGAAAGTGGTTTTTAATTATGCAGTTATTCATTTCGATAGCCTTTCTAATTGTCGGTTTTATTATTCCTACAAGCCACTTTTTTATGCTGAGCTTAGCTATTTTTTGGATAGCCGCTTTTGCATCGGCTTCCAATGATGTGGCGAGCGATGGTTTCTATTTATTGGCTTTGACCAAAGACCAACAATCATTTTTCCTAGGAATTCGAAGTACTTTTTATAGAGCCTCAATGCTCACCGGAAACGGATTGATTATTTTACTAGCCGGTTATTTAGAACATCAATATGGCGACAATCAAAAAGCTTGGTCATACACGATGATTTTCGTTGGTTTAGTAATGACTTTTTTAACGATTTGTAATTATTTTTCAACTCCAAAAACAGAATTACCGATTGCATATGGAAAAACAGAAGAGAAAAATTTTGCCACTGTTTTTGCCAGTTTTTTCAAAAAGAAACAAATTGGATTGATCCTCGCTTTCATCCTTTTATTTCGACTGGGAGAATCGCAATTACTCAAAATGCTAACGCCCTTTTTAGTAGACAAAACGGATGTTGGCGGTTTAGGTTTAGACACCGAAGATGTTGGAATTATTTATGGAACCTTTGGACTAATTGCGCTTACCATTGGCGGAATCCTCGGTGGAATTGCGATTTCTAAGCAAGGTTTAACTAAGTGGTTTTTACCTATGATTTTAATTATGCACATACCAATCATTGGATTTATTTTGTTGGCACATTTTCAACCTGAATATCTCATTCATATTCATTTTGACTTAAAGTACTTTATTATTGATTATGCTTTTAATGCCTACCCATGTATTGTGGTAATAATTGAACAATTTGGTTACGGATTTGGTTTTGCCGCCTTTATGATGTACTTAATTTATGTTGCGGATGGTGAATCAAAAACATCGCATTACTCAATTGCGACAGGCTTTATGGCCTTAGGAATGATGCTTCCCGGAATGTTGAGTGGTTACATTCAGCAGTATTTAGGATATGGCAATTTCTTTATTTGGGTGTTTTTGGCTACTATTCCTGGTATTATTTTATCACGTTTTTTAATTTTTCCAAAGGATTTTGGAAAGAAAGTGGAGTAATCATTTTTCCAAAAAATAACACAAAAAGAATAAAATATACTTTATAAACCAACAATTTAATGTCAAATATATAATTGAAATTAAAAAAAATAGTGCTAAATTTAAACCTACAAAAAAAGTACTCTGAAGGCGCCATTTTAATTGGATAAAAAACCAGTTTTTAAAATAGGTTTTCCTGGCGAACATCAAAGCGTAAATTTTTAAATCAATGACATTAGAACAAAAAATTGGTCAATTCTTTTTTCCAGCCGTTTTTATCAACGACACCGAAGAAAATTTTCAAGAAACTGAACGATTAATCAAAGAACACTACATTGGTGGATTGACATTTTTTCACAGTCGAGCCAGTGCTGCAACAAATTATGAGTCCAAGAAAGAAGTGGAACACAACAACAATAGTTTTGATCGTCTAAAAGAACTCGTTATCCGTTTCCAAAATTGTGCCACTACTCCACTACTAATAAGTATTGACGCCGAATGGGGATTGGCAATGCGGGTCGAAAACACACCACAATATCCTTATGCTATTTCGCTTGGCGCTTTGCCAGAGCGATACGAATATTTGGCCTATGAAGTAGGAAAACGAACCGGTTTAGATTTGAAAGCAGCTGGTATTTATTATAATTTAGCTCCTTTGGCCGACATTAATAATAATCCCAACAATCCGGTAATTGGCTACCGTTCGTTTGGTCAAGACAAAGAAAGAGTTTCTAATTTTGTCTCGGAATATTTACGTGGATTAAACGAAGTTGGCGTTTTAGGTTGCTTAAAACATTTTCCCGGACACGGCAATACTAGCGTTGATTCGCATTTGGATTTACCAGTTTTAGAGGAAACCCTGGAGGAATTGATGGAAAATGAATTGGTTCCTTTCATCAAAGGAATTGAAAATAATGTCGATTCTATCATGATTGGGCATTTAGCAGTCCCAGCATTGAATGAAGGGAAAAATACATCGGGAACTTTATCAAAAAATGTGATTGAAAACCTTTTGAGAAAACAATTGGGTTACAATGGTTTGGTCATTTCCGATGCTTTGAATATGCAGAGCGTATCAAAATTATATGATAAAAAAGGACAACTCGAATGGGAAGCCTTTAAAGCTGGAAATGATGTGTTGTGTTTTGCCGAAAATGTAGCAGAAGGAATTCAAGAAATTCTCAAAAATGCCTCGCCTCAAAGAATTGAAGAGAGTTTGAACCGATTAATGAAATTAAAACAAAAAGCAGGGATTTTAGAAGGAAATATTACTCCAAAAGGCGAGTTTGATTTTGAATCAACATCCATTTTAAATCGACTAATTGCTGATAAAAGCACCACCAAAATTAAAGACAATAACAATAGTTTACACTTATTTGAAGCTAAAAATAATGATAAATTAGCCAAATTAAGTCTGTATAAGGATACTCAAAATATTTTTTTCAAGTCATTATCTATAGTGCTTCCATCACCACTGTTTACGCTCGAAACTGACGATAAAAATGCTATTGAGAAACTAACAGAAGAGTTAAAAGATTTTGATACCATACTAATTTCGCTTTTTGTCCCAAAAGCAAAACCTTTAAATAATTTTGATATGGACGAAACTACATTGACTTTTTTGAGTGAATTATTTTCTACCAAGAAATGCATTTTGTACGTTTTTGGCAATCCTTATGCCTTGCAAGTCATTCCTAATTTAAAATTAACTAATGGAATTATTCATGTATATCAGGATTTTCGTGAATTCCAAGAAAGTGCTGCACGACAATTACTAAGAAATTCAAGATGTAGAGGAAGTTTGCCTGTAGCTTTTAATGGCTTTTAATGGAAAATAAATTCTCTAAAACTTACAAAAACAATAATCGTTAGCTATTGTAATATAAAAAATTATAATTACTATTGATAGTAAATACTTACCATTTATTTTAACTTTGAACGTATGTTAATTAATTAAAGATTTAAGCCATTATTTGAAAACAAATCTTAAGATTTTAATTCGTAAAAAAACATTTAAACATAAAAACAAAATCTCAACTTAAAATAATACAATATGGAACATTCAAATGACATTAACAAGTGTCCATTTCATCAAACAATGGCTACAAACGCTACATCTAAACAAGATTGGTGGCCGAAATCACTCAATTTAGATATTTTGCATCAGCATGATACTAAAACAAATCCCTTCGACCTAGGATTTAATTATGCTGAAGAATTCAAAAAATTAGATCTTGAAGAGGTTAAAAATGATTTGAAAGCTTTTATGACTGACAGTCAGGATTGGTGGCCAGCCGATTGGGGACATTATGGAGGATTGATGATACGTATGGCTTGGCATTCTGCAGGAACATACAGAGTAACTGATGGTCGTGGCGGTTCTGGAACTGGAAATATACGTTTTGCACCATTGAACAGTTGGCCAGATAATGGAAACTTAGACAAGGCAAGAAGACTCTTGTGGCCGATAAAAAAGAAATATGGAAACAAAATTTCGTGGGCAGATTTGATGATTTTAGCTGGAAACATGGCTTACGAATCCATGGGATTAAAGACCTTTGGTTTTGGCGGTGGACGTGAGGATATATGGCATCCCGAAAAAGATATTTATTGGGGCTCAGAAAAGGAATGGTTAGCAAAATCAGGAAGTGAAGGAACAAGATATTCTGGCGAAAGAGATTTAGAGAACCCACTTGCAGCAGTAATGATGGGATTAATTTACGTAAACCCTGAAGGAGTTGATGGAAAACCTGATCCTCTAAAAACGGCACATGATGTTCGTACGACTTTCAAACGTATGGCAATGAATGATGAAGAAACTGTAGCTTTAACCGCTGGTGGACATACCGTTGGTAAAGCTCACGGAAACGGCAATGCCTCCAAATTGGGAAGAGAACCGGAAGCGGGTGAAATGCAAGATCAAGGTTTTGGATGGTTAAATCCACAAGGAAAGGGAAATGCAGAAGACACAGTAACGAGCGGACTTGAAGGTTCTTGGACAACCAACCCAACACAATGGGACAATGAATATTTTTATTTACTTTTAAACTACGATTGGGAGTTAAAGAAAAGTCCAGCTGGAGCTTGGCAATGGGAACCAATCAATATTAAAGAAGAAGACAAGCCAAAAGATGCTCACATTTCTTCTAAAAGAAATAACCCAATAATGACCGATGCTGATATGGCAATGAAAATGGATCCAGCCTACAGAGAAATTTCGGAACGTTTCTACAAGGATCCAGCCTATTTCGCAGATACATTTGCTAGAGCGTGGTTCAAATTGACACACCGAGATTTAGGCCCAAAAGAACGTTATTTAGGATCAGATGTTCCAGCTGAAGCATTAATTTGGCAAGATCCAATTCCAACGGTAGATTATAATTTATCAAGTTCAGAAATCGAAGATTTAAAAATAAAATTGTTGAATAGTGGATTGACAAGAACTGAATTGATTAACACAGCTTGGGATAGTGCAAGAACTTTTAGGGGGTCGGATTTCAGAGGTGGTGCAAATGGATCCAGAATTAGATTAGCTCCCCAAAAAGATTGGCAAGGAAATGAACCCGAAAGACTTCAAAGGGTGCTATCAAAATTAGTTGAAATTCAGTCGGCTTTAAGCAAAAAAGTAAGTATAGCCGATTTAATTGTACTTGGCGGAAGTGCCGCCATCGAAAAAGCAGCTCAAGAAGGTGGATTTAACATTACTGTTCCTTTTCAACCAGGAAGAGGTGACGCATCTCAAGAAATGACCGATGAAGAATCTTTTGAAGATTTAGAACCAACAAATGATGCTTTTAGAAATTTTGTAAAAAGTAAATACATTGTTACACCTGAGGAATTGATGCTAGACAAAGCTCAATTACTTGGAATAACGGCTGCAGAAATGACAGTTTTAATAGGTGGAATGCGCGTTCTAGGTACTAACTATGGCGGAACAAAACACGGTGTATTCACAAATAACGAAGGTGTTCTTAGTAATGATTTCTTCGTTAATTTAACCGATATGAGCTATAGTTGGAAACCTGCTGGAGATAACTTATACAATATTGTTAATAGAAAATCCGGAGCTACAAAATGGACAGCAACAAGAGTTGATTTAGTTTTTGGTTCTAATTCGGTATTAAGAGCTTATGCAGAAGTATATGCACAAAACGATAATAAAGATAAATTTGTACGTGATTTTGTAAAAACTTGGGTGAAAATTATGAATTTAGATAGATTTGATATAATGTAATCTACTTGAGATTGTTTTGTTTTTTTTAATAATACCATCATTTTCTTGATGGTATTATTTTTTTACAGCATTTTTTTTTCAGTAATAGTAATATTAAAGCCAATACATAAAAATCACAAAATTTGAAATAATTTTTATGATAAGGTTTGCCAATAGTTTAATAATATTTTAGCATTAAAACACCCTTAAACCCCGCTGTTTTAGAGTAATTTTGCAATAATAAAGATAAAAATTAAATTTAAATTTACATTATATCACTAGTAGGAAAAAAATTCCCAAGTATTACCGTGGACGCCATTTCAGAAATGGGAGACAACTTAAGAATCAATGTACTTGAAGAAGCAACAGAAAACAATCAAAAAGTACTGTTATTTTGGTATCCAAAAGATTTTACTTTCGTATGCCCAACAGAATTACACGCGTTTCAAGCAGCCTTAGAAGAATTCAAAAAAAGAAATACTATCGTAATTGGAGCTTCTTGCGATACCAATGAAGTACATTTCGCTTGGTTAAATACGCCAAAAAACAATGGTGGAATTGAAGGGGTAACTTATCCAATACTTGCCGATACGACTAGAAATTTAGCTGCTGAATTAGGTATTTTAGACATCGAAATGGAATACGACGAGGCTTTTGACGGCGAATTACTAGTAGGTTCAACGTAACCTACAGAGCTACTTATTTGATTGACGAAGAGGGTAAAATTTTCCACGAAAGTGTAAATGATATGCCATTAGGTCGTAACGTAAGCGAATATTTACGTTTGGTTGATGCGTACACACACGTTCAAACCAAAGGAGAAGTATGTCCAGCGAACTGGGAAGAAGGAAAAGATGCGATGAGCGCTGATAGAAAAAGTACTGCAGAATACTTGAGCTTAAATTAAGATTCAGTAAACAACTATAATATTCAATTGGAATCTGAATATCCAAGTCGAGATTTCAATTGAATATTGTTATTATAATTTAAATTAAAAAAATATGTTAATCGAATTAAACGAAGATACATTACAAGATTTAGTTTCAAAAAACGAAAAAGTAATCGTTCAGTTTTCGGCCTCTTGGTGCGGAAATTGCCGAATTATGAAACCAAAGTTCAAAAAATTGGCTTCAGAAAACGAGAACTTGACTTTTGTTTTGGTTGATGCTGAAAATTCTCCTGAATCTAGAAAATTAGCCAACGTAAGTAACTTGCCTACTTTTGCCACTTTTGTAAACGGAAAATTGGTAAACGAAACCCAAACTAATAAAGCCGAAGTTTTGACCGAATTGGTAAACGAAATTATTTAAAAGTTTATAGTTTTTGGTTTATAGTTCATTGTTGAAAAACTATAAACAACAAACTATAAACCATAAACAACAAATAACTAAAATAAAACTACCCATAATCAAACATTTATCTCAATTTATTGAAGAAAATGACCAAGATTACCTAGTGGAAGCTATCGAAGTTCTAGAAGCCTTGACCGAAGTTTCTTCCTTGAAAGATGAAGAATTAGACGTTATTGGTGAATTAATTTCGAATATGTACGGTGCTATTGAAGTAAACAACATGACTAAAGACGGAATGGACAAAAAAGAAGCTTTGAATACTTTTATGAAGCGAGTTTTAGGTTCTATTGATAAGTAAATTACAAGTTTTATTACCTTTTTATGGTATTATTAAATATCACATTTTTTAAAATGCTTTCGGCAACGAGAGTATTTTTTTTATAAATTAGCAAATCATAAATTCAAAATCGTAAATCGTAAATAAATTTTCATACTTTTGAACCTCATTAAATAATAAACATTATGGCTTCTATTACATTAGGTGGAAATCCAGTCCACACTTCAGGAGAATTACCGAAAGTTGGCACAAAACTAGCTGATTTTAAATTAGTAAAAAACGACCTTTCAATTGCTACTTTGAATGATTTTGCAGGGACAAATTTAGTTCTGAATATTTTTCCAAGTATTGATACTGGGACTTGTGCAACATCTGTAAGAACTTTTAATGCTACTGCTTCTCAATTAGAAAATACAAAAGTTTTATGTATTTCTAGAGATTTACCCTTTGCTCAAAAACGTTTTTGTGGTGCTGAAGGAATCGAAAATGTAGTTAATTTATCTGATTTTAAAGACGGAAGTTTTGGTAAAACCAATGGTTTAGAAATCGCCGATGGTGTTTTAGCCGGTTTACATTCTAGATGTATCATTGTTGTAGATGCCAGTGGATCTGTACTTTACACGGAACAAGTTCCAGAGATTGCAAACGAGCCTAATTACGAAGCTGCCTTAGCGGCACTTTAATTTCGAATGAAATTTCAGAAAGACAATTCTTTCTTTAGCGGAAGATTGAAAAGCGTTTCATTTGCTGTGAAAGGTGCTGTAAAATTAATTACAACCGAACACAGTATTATGGTTCAGTTTTTTCTTGGTATAGTAATGACAATTGTTGGTTTTTTAATGCATATTACAACTACAGAATGGCTTTTTCAGATATTAGCAATTGGTTTAGTAATGAGTGTTGAAGGCATTAACACAGCTGTAGAAAAAATAGCTGATTTTATTCATCCCAATTTCCATGAGAGAATTGGATTTATTAAAGATATCGCAGCTGGTGCGGTATTTTTTGCAGCTATTACCGCGGTTGCAATTGGATTAATTATTTATGTGCCCAAATTTTTATAATATAAATCGATTATTTGTAAAAAGTTTGAACTACATAGAAAATTAATCTTTTTTTTGGCGAAAAGGCTCAAATGCTTATCATAGATATACTTCGTCATTTCGTCCGCCTCGGTGGCCTCGGGTCATAGCTATTTGTATATAAAATAAATATAAAAGCCGTTTTTAATTATATTTATTAAAAATATATGTGGTTAAAAATTAATAATCAAAATCCAGTTTATAGAAAATAGCTAAATCAAGAATGGCAAAAGCAACTAAAGCAGTTCCTGCAGATAAGAAATCTGATTCCAATGCTGTAGCAAAAAAATCCTGGGAGTTTACAAAACAGCACAAAACCGTTTTGGGTTCGCTCTTGGTATTGTTTTCAATTGCTTTATTACTAGCTTTTATTTCCTTTTATCTTTACGGTCAAGCCGACCAAAGCGCTGTCAATCAATTATCGGATAGAAACGAAACAGTTCAGAATTGGCTGGGAAAATTCGGTGCCTATCTTGCCGATCTAATGGTTTATAAAGGTTTTGGAATCGCTTCTTTTGTATTTGTTCGATTATTTTTTTTAACAGGTGTTTTTTTAGTGCTTGATATTTCTTTAAAAAAGCTGAAAAGAATCTGGTTTTGGGATTTATTTGTAGTCATAATTCTATCGATATTGTTTGGTTTTTTTGCTACTTCTTTACCCGAATTGGGCGGAACGATTGGTTATGAATTAAATCTATTTTCTCAGGATTACATAGGTAAAACAGGAACATTACTCGTTTTATTGTTCGGACTAATAATCTATTTGATTTTTAAAATTAAAGTATCGCCTGAAAAAATAAAATCTTTTTTCGAAAGCACAAAAAAAGAAATTAATAGTGATTTAAATAAAAATACTTCAACTTTAGACTCTAGTGCTTATAATCTTGAAGAATATGCCGTTGAAGAAACCGAAGATGACGAAGAACTTACAGGTATACAACTAAAAACAGTAGGTTCCCAATTTGAAATTAATAAAGAGGCCTTAAAACCAACGATTAGCAATCCTTCGGAAATTATATTAAAACCGCTTCCAAAAGAAGTTACTCCGCCGCCTTTTCATTCGCCAGAAATTATTCAAACGGATGATGATCATTTTGTGATTGAAAAAGCTCCCGAAGAAGATATTATCGAAGAGAATTTAGCTTCGAAATTGGTAGCCGATTTTGGATTATTTGATCCTACATTGGATTTATCCAATTACAAATATCCAACGATTGATTTATTAAAAGAATATTCTACTGGGGGAATCACAATCAATCAGGAGGAATTAGAAGAAAATAAAAATAGAATTGTTGAAACACTTCGCAATTACAAAATAGAAATTGCACAGATCAAAGCCACTGTTGGACCATCGGTTACACTTTACGAAATCGTGCCAGAAGCTGGAATTAGAATATCGAAAATCAAGAGTTTAGAAGACGATATTGCCTTATCCCTTTCAGCATTGGGAATTCGTATCATTGCTCCAATTCCAGGAAAAGGAACGATCGGGATCGAAGTTCCCAACAAGAATCCAACTATGGTTTCTATGAAAAGTGTGATTGGTTCAGCCAAATTTCAGGAAGCCGAAATGGAATTGCCCATTGCTTTAGGAAAAACTATTTCTAACGAAACTTTTGTAGTTGATTTAGCAAAAATGCCTCACTTACTGATGGCTGGAGCAACTGGACAAGGAAAATCAGTAGGTTTGAATGCGGTAATCACATCTTTACTGTACAAAAAACATCCTGCTGAAATCAAGTTTGTTATGGTCGACCCTAAAAAAGTGGAGTTAACCCTTTTTAATAAAATCGAGAGACATTATCTTGCCAAACTTCCTGATAGTGATGATGCTATTATTACTGATAATGCTAAAGTAGTTAACACTTTGAACTCGCTTTGTGTCGAAATGGATAATCGTTATTCATTGTTGAAAGATGCAATGGTGAGAAATATCAAGGAATACAACGAAAAATTCAAATCCAGAAAATTGAATCCAGAAAACGGACATCGATTTTTACCATACATAATATTAGTTGTCGATGAGTTTGCCGATTTAATTATGACAGCTGGAAAAGAAGTTGAAATTCCTATAGCAAGATTGGCACAATTAGCAAGAGCCATAGGGATTCACCTAATTATTGCAACGCAAAGACCATCGGTAAATGTGATTACTGGATTAATAAAAGCCAATTTCCCGGCTAGAATAGCCTTTAGAGTATCCTCAAAAATAGATTCTAGAACAATATTAGATACTCAAGGTGCAGATCAATTAATAGGTCGTGGGGATTTATTGTATACCAATGGGAATGATATGGTACGTGTGCAATGTGCTTTTGTTGACACACCCGAGGTTGAAAAAATTGTAGATTTTATAGGTTCTCAAAAAGCGTATGCAACAGCTTATTTACTTCCCGAGTTCGTTGGAGAAGAAAGTGGCATTAATCTTGATATGGATATTTCGGAAAGAGATACTTTATTTAGGGAAGCTGCTGAAATAATTGTAATGGCGCAACAAGGTTCTGCTTCTTTACTACAAAGGAAACTTAAATTAGGCTACAACCGAGCAGGAAGACTGATAGATCAATTGGAAGCCGCTGGAATTGTTGGCCCTTTTGAAGGCAGTAAAGCTCGGAGTGTAAACATTCTTGATATGAATGCTCTTGAACAATTTTTTAATAATGAACAAAATTAAAAATTAAAATGAAAAAGGTTATATTTATCAACATTGTATTACTTCTATTCAATTTTTCCATTCAGGCTCAGGACAAAAAGGCAAAAGACCTTTTGAACAAAGTTACAACAATAGTAAAAGGGTATGATAATATAGTTATTGATTTTAAATACAGTCTTAATAATGCCAAGGAAAATATAAATCAAGACAGTAAGGGAAATGTTACCATGAAAGGAAATCAGTATATTTTGAATTTTATGGGAGTTACCAAGATATATGACGGCAAAAAGAACTACACGATTGTTCCGGAAGATGAAGAAGTTACCATTTCATCCGTCAATGAAAAAGATGATAGCGCCATCACTCCCTCAAAGATGCTGACCTTTTTTAATTCGGGGTATAAATGTACAATGGATAAATTGGAAGACATAAAAGGCAGAAAAATTCAATATGTAAAATTAGTTCCAACGAATGCTAAAGACCCAAGAAGAGAAATATTGTTGGGTATTGATGTTCAAACCAATCACATTTACAATTTGATTGAAACAGGCAAAAAAGGAACAAAAACCACATTAACCGTTAATTCTTTTAAAACCAATCAACCTTTGTCGAAAAATCAATTTACATTTGTTGCCAGTAAATATTCAAATTACTACATCAATAAATTAGATTAATTCTAAGTGAAAATTCTCGACAAATACTTACTAAAGACTTTTCTTAGTACCTTTTTTACGGTATTTGTTATTCTATTTTTTATATTTATTCTTCAATCCGTTTGGTTGTTTATTGCCGAACTAGCAGGTAAAGACTTGGATTTGGCCATGGTTCTCAAATTCTTATTATTTGCGATGCCGCGTATTATTCCACTAGTTTTACCTTTATCTGTTTTATTGGCGTCGATAATGACTTTTGGGAATTTGGCCGAAAACTATGAATTTGCGGCGATGAAATCAGCAGGTATTTCTCTTCAAAGAGCTATGAAAAGCTTGATTATTTTTATATTTATTCTGAGTATTGTCGCTTTTTCTTTTGCCAATAATGTGATCCCGTATGCCGAATATAAGTTTATCAATTTTCGTAGAAACATTGCCCAATTAAAACCTGCGTTGGCTATTGCTGAGGGTCAGTTCAGCGATGTTGGTTTATACTCAATAAAAGTAAATAAGAAATCAGGCATCAACGGAAACACCTTGACTGGGATTACAATTCATAAAAAATCAGCAACAGGAGAAGGAAATAAGACCGTTATCAAAGCCAAAAATGGTTTGTTGATTAGTAGTGAGAAGTCAAATACCCTTCAAATGGTTTTGAATGATGGGTATTACTATGAAGACATTATTCCAAAAAAATATGAAGACCGCAAAAAATTTCCTTTCGCAAAAAGCTCGTTTAAAAAATACAATATCAATATCGATTTATCGAAATTAAATAATGTAAATGTTGATGATGCTAGTATTTCCAACACCAATACGATGCTTAATATAAGTGAACTCAACTATACTTTAGATTCTCTGCACAAAAATATCAATACTGAAATTGTATCATTTTCAGAAAATATCAATCAGCGCAATGGGATGCAAAATACTTACAATCCTGTTTTGCCAATCAAAAAAAAGAAGACTTTACCTGCCAAATTATTATCTATATATTCTAATGAAAAGAAACTAACTGTCTTAAATTATGCTGGCAACAACATTGACAACAATCTGCTTTCTATTAGCGGAACCAAAACCGAATTAGAATTCAAACAAAAAAACATTAATGGTCACATTTTGGCTTTCTATGATAAGTTTGTTATTGCCTATGCGTGTTTTCTAATGTTTTTCATTGGAGCTCCGCTGGGTGCGATTATTCGAAAAGGAGGTTTAGGTTTGCCCATTGTATTTGCTGTATTAATATTTATAACTTTCCACTTCATAAATACATTTGGTAAACGAATTTCGCAAGAAAATGGGTTATCACCAGTGTTAGGCTCGTGGATGTCGTCAATAATTCTGACACCATTGGCTATATTATTGACATATCGGGCAACAAATGATATTGGATTGATAAATATGGATGTTATTTTGGCACCTTTCCAAAAAATATTTCAAAAAATATTTCCTCCGCCAAAATAAACTGACATTATCTAAAAACCAAAATGCACTTAAAAAACAAAAACTGATTAGTACCACTATTTGCTAATGTTGTAAAAAAAAAGTAAAGCAAATTATTAAAGTATATAAACAAAAAGAAACCAAAGTATGCCAGCCACAAAAATAAAACTCAACACCATAGAAGAAGCTATTGAAGACATTCGTCAAGGGAAAATAATCATAGTCGTTGATGATGAAGGTCGCGAAAACGAAGGAGATTTTCTTGCCGCTGCCGAAAAGGCAACTCCCGAAATGATCAATTTTATGGCAACACACGGTCGAGGACTTATTTGTGCGCCACTTACCGAGAATAGATGCAAAGAGCTGGGACTAAAAGCCATGGTAAACAACAATACTGATCCCATGGAAACCGCTTTTACAGTTTCTGTCGATTTGAGAGGCAATGGTGTCACAACAGGTATTTCTGCAAGCGATAGAGCAAAAACTATTTTGTCATTGGTCGATCCTAATATAAAACCCCATGACTTAGCTCGTCCTGGTCATATATTTCCTTTAATTGCTAAACAAGGTGGAGTTTTACGGCGTACTGGACATACAGAAGCGGCTATAGATTTTGCTCGACTGGCAGGCTTTAAACCCGCTGGAGTGATTGTAGAAATTATGAATGAAGACGGTTCGATGGCACGTTTGCCAGAATTAGTTAAAGTAGCCAAAAAATTCAATTTAAAGTTGGTTTCGATTGAAGCTTTAGTGGCTTACCGAATGCAACATGATAGTTTAATCATCAAAAAAGAAGACTTTGATATTGAAACCCGTTTTGGTACTTTCAGGCTCAGAGCGTATCAGCAAACTACGAATAATCGTATTCACGTTGCGTTGACTAAAGGTACTTGGAATATTGGTGAACCCGTTTTGACTCGTATTAATGCCACTTTAATTAATAATGACATTTTAGGTACATTAACTAATGATGCCAATAAAAAATTATGTGATCTTTTTGATTTAATCAACGCCGATGGCAAAGGAGCGGTATTGTTCATCAATCAAGAATCACAATCAGAAGATTTACTGAATAGAATTATCGAATTGAAAGAATTACAAACTAAAGGTGTTTTCAAAGCCCCACAAATCAAGATGGACAATCGGGATTTTGGTATTGGAGCACAAATTTTACACGATCTTGACATCTCTAGAATTCGTTTACTATCGAATAATGAACAAACAAAACGAGTAGGAATGATTGGATATGGTCTTGAAATTAAAGATTACGTGCCGTATTAGGGCTAAAAAATATAATAATAGATAGGATTTTACTCTGGTTTAATGTCCAGAAATAGGTTGTGGAAATGCAATAGGACACTGCCAAATATAATGTTACCCGACTTTGCACCCATTTCTAAATGTCTGCACAAATTTTAAAATCATTTAAAATCTAACATCCTTACGCCAACAACATCATTTATCGACACAAAAACTTCAACTTTATAGTTTTTCTGTTTCTGGAATTTTTGTTATGTACTAACTGTATTAGGTGCGAAGTCCGAGGACATTCGCACAGTATTCCCGGTAATAATTTGTGGTTGTAACTCATTTACACTTCGCAGAACTGGTAATTTGAAAAATTGCTTATTTTTTATATATTTGAAAATTGTTAATCAGCAATTTTTTAATAATTATGAAAGCAATTAATGATTTTTTTGATAATTTGGTTATAATTTGTTTAGTTATTCTTCTATTGTTTATATCAGTTGGGATTCTATTTATAATTATCAAACAGGTTAGACGAAAAATCAAATCAATTAGACGAAGAAAATATCGGAGAAATAGAAGAGCAGCGCACACCCGAAAAAAGGAAATTCAGGATTTATAATTTTGCTTTTATAATTACGCTATAATATGTGTTGTTATATAATTAAGTTTTAATAGTCAAAAATAGTTGGTAGAAATGCCGTTAGGCACTATAAAATATAATGTTACCAAAAGTTTATTAAAATTCGTTTCAATAAACTTTTTTTTATTTTTGAAAAACTCAAAAAAAACTATAGCAACTCCTTAAAATACTGCAACAAGATTTTGTCGTTTTCTAATGTTGGCGTAAAGACTTCCAGAATACTTGGCTTCTCGTTTTGAGCAAATATAGCCTTCAAACTCGTTTCTAAATTAGCTTCATTACTGGCAATACTATATTCAAATCCATACATTTTAGCCAATTGTTCGGCGGTTAAGCAATGCGAGGTTTCGAAAAATTTATTGAAAACTGGCGTTTCTTCGTGACCTGGCAAAATCCTGAAGATTCCTCCACCGCCATTGTTGATGAGGATAATTTTAAAGTTTTTGGGTGTGTATTCGTTCCACAAAGCGTTACTGTCATAAAGAAAACCAATGTCTCCAGCAATTAAAACCGTTGGTCTTTCATTGGCTACAGCCGCACCAATTGCTGTTGAAGTACTGCCATCAATACCGCTAGTGCCTCGATTGCAAAAAACTTGAATCGAAGGATTGATATCGAACAATTGTGCGTATCGAATAGCCGAACTGTTGCTTAGATGCAACATAGAATTTTCAGGTAAAGAAGGAATTATTTTCTCGAAAGCCTTGAAATCCGAGAACGGAATCTTGGCTAAATATTCCCGATGTTTCTTTTCCCGCAATTTAGCAACAGCATCGAAAGTCGAAAAATAATTGCTTTCGATAGCAATAGTAAAAGGCAAAAATTGTTTGAAAAATAAATTGGGATTAACCTTGAAATGTTGGGTCAAAACACCGTAAGTGTCATACGCTCTCAAAGTATCAATGTGCCAATGATGGGTTGGTTTATAAATTCTTAAAAATGCTTTTATTCTTTTGGAAACCACCATTCCTCCAAAGGTTATCAAAATATCCGGTTGAAAATTCTTGAAATCTTTATCTGTAAATGGGGTAATAATAGTATCTATGTTATTCAAAAACGAAGGATGATGCAGGTTTGAAGTCGTTTCTGTCATCACCACAACCGACTCGTCTTTGGCAAAAGATTCGATAATTGCAGCATCAATTTCATTGGGTTTATTTTCTCCTACCAAAATCAATTTCTTTCTAGATTTGTTCCAAATATTTGTAAATGCGATTATTTCGTCAATTGAAATTTTATAATTCTTTTTATTAAATGCCGAAATCGTCACATCAACATCCAATTTGGAAACCGTTTGGTACAAAGGCTCTTCAAAAGGCGCATTAATATGAACTGGTCCTTTTTTGGTAAAAGCTGTATTGATAGCTTTGTTGATTTTTAAATCATTTTCAACCGTTACTTCTTCAGTTAGATTAGCGTTGTATAACGAATGATTTTTAAAAACATTTTCCTGACGAATCGTTTGGCCGTCACCAATGTCAATCTTGCTTTGCGGCCTATCAGCAGAAATGACAATCAGTGGAATTTGGCTGTAGAACGCTTCGGCAAAAGCGGGATAATAATTCAACAATGCTGAACCCGAAGTACAAACTACGGCTACTGGTTTTTGGATTTGTTGAGCAATGCCCAGCGCAAAAAAAGCAGCGCACCGCTCGTCAGCAATACTGTAGCAATTGAACTCGGGATTGTTTACAAAACCTATTGTTAGAGGAGCATTGCGAGAACCGGGAGAAATTACTATGTTTTTGATTCCTTTGGCAAGACAAATTTGGATAATGCTTTGCGCTAAAGGTATTTTGGGAAATGTCATTATTTAAAGTTAGAAGTTGGAAGTTTAAAGGTTTAAAATTGTTTTAAACCTCAATTTTAGCAAAGTTACAAACTTGGCAATCGAATTACTTCAAATCGCACATCTTTTTCATACTTTTGAAGTGAAATAATTTTAGGAATGGAAATCAAAATTAGACCTTATCAAACTGAAGATACCCAAGCTATTTTAGACATCATCAATTACAATATTTTGCATTCTACTGCTTTGTATGATTACAAAATACGAACTTATGAGCAGCAGCAAAACATAGTAGAGGAAAAATTAAATAAAGACTTTCCTGTGATTGTTGCCGAATTAAATGGACAAGTGGTAGGTTTCGGAATGTATAGCGAGTTTCGATTTCGGGAAGCGTATAAGTTTACGGTAGAACATTCGGTATACGTTAATGAAAATTTTCACGGCAAAGGCATTGGTAAACTGTTGCTTCAAGAATTAATTTCATTGGCGCGACAACAAAAACTCCACACAATGATTGCTGTTATTGATTCCGAAAATCAAAGTAGCGTGGAGTTTCACGAGAAATTTGGTTTCAAAACCGTGGGCATCATCAAGGAATCGGGTTATAAATTTGACCGTTGGTTGCATTCTGTAATAATGCAGCTAATTTTAGAGTAAAGAAATTCTTTGCGAATAAAGAATCCTATCTTTGCAACTTTACAAACAATATGGATTTTACCCTGCTCTCCTCCCCTTTACAAGGATTTACCGATTTTCGATTTAGAAATGCTCAAAACAAGCTTTTTGGAGGGATTGACACTTTTTATTCTCCTTATATTCGGTTGAACGGAAAGTTGGAAATTAAGGCCTCGTACGAACGAGATTTATTACCCGAGAATAATATGGGATTAGAGGTAATTCCGCAAGTGATTACCAACGACGCCGAAGAATTTTTATTTGTGGCAAAATATGTTCGGGAGTTGGGTTACAAAGAATTGAACTGGAATTTGGGTTGTCCTTATCCAATGGTAACCAAATCAGGTATGGGTTCAGGTTTGATCAAAAATACCGATAAAATCAATCATATTCTGGAAAGAGCACATTCCGAAACGGATGTTATTGTTTCGATGAAAATGCGCTTGGGTTACGATACCACCGAAGAAATTCTAGATGTTTTGCCTATTTTAGAAAAATATCCTCTGAAAAATATTGCCATTCATGCCCGCATTGGCAAACAATTGTACAAAGGCGGAGTAAATTTGGATGCGTTTCAACTTTGTATTGACAATACCAAACACAAATTGTATTACAATGGTGATATTACTACGGTGAAAAAATTTCACGAGATGCAGGAACGTTTCCCAAGCATTGACCACTGGATGATTGGGCGTGGATTAATTTCAGATCCCTTTTTGCCAAGTATGATTAGAAATAATTCGCTGGAATATCCTAAAAACAAAATGGATTTGTTTAGTGCCTTTCATGACACTTTGTATGGTATTTACAGCGAATCCTTATCAGGACAAACCCATATTTTACTAAAAATGTATCATTTATGGGAATACTTTTCGACAACATTTTCTAATCCGCACAAAGTGTTGAAACAAATAAAAAAAGCGCAAAGTATCCGCAATTATGAAGCGGCTGTAGCTGCTATTTTTAAGAATGAGAAAATTTAGGTAGCAAGTAGCAAAAAACGAAAAGGCCTTGAACAATCAAAACATTTTCGTTTTTTTATAAATTGATATTTAACTTTATTAATCTGAAATCTGAAACCTGCTTTCTGTAAATCTAAGCTTTAATCCAATTAATGATTTCAGGATCGGTTGGTAAAGTTCTTGGAGAAATTACTTTCTCTAATTCACCTTTTTCGTTCAAAAGGTATTTTTGGAAATTCCATCCTACTTCTGAGTCTTCTAAACCGTTTTTAGATTTTTGGGTTAGAAATTGGTACACCGCACACATATCGTCTCCTTTTACCGAAACCTTGTCCATCATCGGGAAAGTCACACCGTAATTCTGTTGGCAGAAAGTTGCAATTTCTGCATTGGTTCCTGGCTCCTGACCCGCAAAATTATTGGCTGGAAAGCCTACAATCACAAATCCTTTTGAGGAATATTCTTTGTACATGGCTTCTAATTCTTTGTACTGTGGTGTTAATCCACATTTAGAAGCAGTATTTACAATCATTATTTTCTTTCCTTTCAAAGAAGCGAAATCGAAAGTTTTTCCAGATAAATCTTCGACCTTGAATTGATAAATTGTTTGTTTTGGCATAGTATTGTCTGTTTTAACTTGTTTGTTTTGACCCTGACAACTCCAAAAAAGGAATAAAGCAAAGGCATACATGATTAGATTTTTCATTGTATATTTTTTTTTATAAAAATAGTTAAAATGATTTTTTAAACACTAAAACGATTCCTAAAGTTTTTATAATATTAAAAAAAGCCCAATGATTTTAAAACCATCGAGCTTTCCAAAAAAAAAACAGTGACTCCAACTATCAAATGAAGTCGCTGTTTTCAAACAAAAAAAACAAATCATATTAGAATCTATAACTCAGTTTTCCTTTTAAAAAGAAAGGAGTTCCAGGAGTAAAATGAATTTCTTCGACACTTTGGGATTCGTTTTTCAGTCGAGATTCTGTGGCAAATTGAGTTTCATTCCATTTTGTATTGAAAATATTTTCGGCCGATAATCCAAGAGTGATATTGCCGTATTCATAATTCAAATTGATATCCGAAACCATATAGCCCTTAGCCACAATCGAATTGTCTTCATTCGCTGGGCGCGATTTTAAATAGCGATAATGAAATCCTCCTGAAAACCCTTTGTATTTGGCTGTATTCAATCCTGCAGTTGCTATAAAATCGGGAGCTAACGGAATATAATTTTCTCCTTGCAGCGCATCGATACTTCTGGCGAAAGTATAATTGACATCTGTGTCAAAAAACAAATAATCAGCTACTTGATAGCGCAATCCAAAATCGATTCCCATTCTTTTAGTTCGACCAGATATTTCCACAGTTGCCGCATCGCCAACGTAAACTAATTCTTCTTGCAACTGCAAATACCACAAAGCCGCATTGATGACCAATCGTGGAAAGGGTTTGAAAATTGTTCCAAAATCTGTCCCAACTGCCGTAGGAAGAACTTCTTTTCCAGTATTGGCAACCACCACTCTTGTATCATTAGAATGGAAACCCAATCCTGATTTTAAGTACAATTGAAAATTGGCATTTTGAGAATAAATAAAATTCAGTTTTGGAGAAAACTTGACCTTGTTCTCAGTCTGTGTATCATAAATAGTAGCCAATTTATCCTGATAATTGAATTTAAAATAATCCACTCGAACGGCTGGGTTTATCTTCAGTTTTCCAAGTTCAAACTCTGCATTCAAATACGAAAAGATGTTGGTTTGGTCGATATCGCCCAACTTCAATCGGTCTAATGTTGTACTTCTATTCAAGGTATGAGACAATTCTGTATCAGTTGTTTCATCGACACGAAAGCCAAATCCCAATTGAAATAAAGCATTGGTTTCATTGAATGGCATTTTCTTATTGATTTTAGAATTCAATCCATAAATATTTCTGTTTTCTTTTTGACGAATTTGGTCGCTGTTGATTGGATCATCTAAGAAAAAGGTAAAATTAGAATACAATTCAAACTGGTAATTCGAATAAAAAACATTCGATTTTATAAAAGTGTTCTCGTCAATAGGCTTTATATGTGCCACATTAAAATTAGTTCTTGACGTGTTTCCGCCTTCGGTATCATCGACTGAACCAAATCTCGAAATACTACCATTATCAATTAATCGCTGTGGAATTTGTCCCGAAGCATCCCATTTACTCGAAAAGTGCGACCCAATTATAGATAACTTACTTTTATCACCTAAAATGCTTGTGTATTTCCCAAACAAATTGATTCTTTTAAAATTTTGTGGCGAATCAAATGGACCATCGGTCAAGACATATTCGGTTGCGAAATAGGCATTTTGATTCTTTTTATTTTCCAATAAATTAAAAATCCCGACAGTTCGAAACGTATTAAATTGACCCATTTCAACACTAATCATACTTTTGTCAACTGCTTCCTTAGTTTGAAAATCGACATAACCTGCCGTGGCAAAATCGCCTTTGTTTGCATAGTACGTTCCTTTGGCAAAATCGATTTTCTCAATAGTTTCTGGTATCACAAAATGCAAATCGGCGTAGCCTTGTCCGTGAGCGTGAGAGACCATATTCACTGGCATTCCATCAACGTTAATCGCTATATCTGTTCCGTGATCAATATCAAATCCTCGAAGAAATATTTGCTCCGCCTTTCCTCCTCCTGCATGTTGACCAATAAATAATCCAGGTACTTTTCGCAATATTTCCTGCGATGAATTTACGGGAGCCGTGAGCACATCAATTTTCGAAATCACATTCATTGCATTTAATTTAGGTTGAATGATAACTTGTTCCAAACTATAAACATCATTTTCTAAAACAAATATTGCAGCATCATTTTTCAAAGTGAAATTTGCTTTTTTATATCCCAATGCTGAAATCTCAATGGGATCACCTACGTTTGATTTGTCTATGCTAAAACTTCCAAACTCATCCGAATGCGCGTGACTTTGAGAATTTTTATTAACGATATACCCATTTTCGATTGCGTTACCAGATACATCTTTTACAATTCCCTTTTGAATTTGTCCATGTCCTGTCAATACAGCCAATGAAAAACACAGGATTAGAATTATTTTCATTACAGATTGCTTACTTTTTGCTCCAAATTTGGACCTAGTTCATAAATACTGTTTAATAATTCTTCTTTTATAGGAACTATTTTTGCCTCTTTATTATTGGCTTTGTAAATTGTCGCCAAATGATAATTCAACTTGGGTTCGAATGATTTTCCCACCACATATTTTTCAGCTATTTCCAAGGCTTTTTTGGAATCGCCAAGATTGTAATATGACCAAGCCAACAAATCATACGAGTCTGGTGTAGGCCGGTGAGCGATTTCTATTTTGGCAATTTCTAATGCTTTTATCGCAGTATCTTTATCATCAGCATAAATTAAAACATTGTATTTGTTGTACATCGCACCATAATTTATGGATTCTAACATTTGAAAATATGATGTTAAATTTTCATTTTTAGCAACTGTTTCTTTTTCAAATTCTGCAATTTGTGCTTTAATCAAATAAAATTCAGGGGTGTGATGTCTTTTTGAAATGGCTTCAATAATTCGTTTTGCTTCGACTGTATTTCGTTCGTGTGAAAACGCAATCCAGGCAATTCCTTTCAAGGCGTACGAATTATTGGGATCCAATTCTAAAGTTTTTAAATAATAGTCGTACGATTTTTGAATATTTCCAGAGTGACCGTTTAAGTCTCCAAGGTTAGAATAAGTCCACACTTGCAGGTATTTATTTTCATTTAAGATTGCAATATCTTTGGCTTTTTCCATCAATGAAATGGCTGTTTTTAAATCGCCCAAGTGATCGTTCCATTTCGAAATTCGAATGAGATAATCAAAATCAGAACTGTCATTTATCGCTTTCAAATTTTGCTCTGCTTGAGCATAATTCCCCAATTCCATATTGATGTCAAAAAGCAGTTTTTGAGTTTCTTTCATTCCTTCGCCTATAGCCAATGCTTTGTTTGCCAATACCAAAGCTTGTTTAAAACGATGTTGTGAGATATAATTTCTTCCCAAAGAACGAATCGTTCCCACACCAGAATAGTTATATGTTTCATTGGATTTCAACAAAAGCTCTTCGGCTTTGTACAAATGTTTTACATCTCCAGTGTTTTCAAAAAGCTTCGAATAATTAGAAGCCAGAATACTCAAATAACTAATTTGATTGGGCGCAGCATCGAATTTTTTTTGCCAAAAATCAATTTCGCTTTCAACAAATTCTTTCGATTTATTGTCCTTAATTTCTAAATATTTATTATAGTCGTTTTGAGAAGTAATGGTATTTGATTTTTGATTACAACATAGCAACACTGCAGCTGCCAGTAGTAAAGTTGATAGTTTTTTTATAGTTCTCATTTTTTGTTTTTTTTGTGGTTTAAAAATCAGGGCGCATAAAAAAATACGCCCTGAATTCTATTTTTATCTTACCAAGCTGTAGCCAAGTAAGGAAATGAAGCTGTAAAGGCTTTGTCATTGGCATTCACGTTATCTTTTGTCAAGCCAGCGTTTAAAGTGCCTGTTGGCCCTCCGAAAATCAACAATAATTCCACATCAATAACATCATCGGCAAGTGCGCGACCTGTTAAAACGTTTGTTCCATCAAAAAATGTTGTTTTTCCCGTTGTTTTGACATTTAAAACATCGGTTGCCAACACTCCTGAGAAAACGTCGGCATTATGACCTAAAGCATTCGTAGTGTATCCTGCATTTAAAGCCAACAATCTAGATTTAAATACCGAATTATAAGTAGTTCCCATAGCCGAAGGAACCGTACTATTAAAGGCGTCTTTTGGTGCGCCAGCTCCAACAAATACTGTGTTTATTGCTGGTCTAGCCATTTGGTCTTGCATCACATAAGTTCCTGAAAAATCTAAGCTTGCAGCTGGAGAATCATTATTATTGCAACTTACTAGTAAAGTAGCAGCAAAAAGTAAAGACATTGTTACTATTGAAATTTTATTTGTTTTCATTTTGTACTTTTTTAAAATTAAATTATTATTTTTTCTTAGTTTCTGCCCATACATTAATAGTTGCAGCGTTGCCTAGTAAAGATTTTGGCACTTCAACAATAGTTGCCAAAACGTTTGTACCCGCAAAAGTGTCGGTTCCTGGACTGTTAAAACCTGTTGCAGTGCCACCTAAAATAGCTTTGAATTGTCCTAAATCAAAAAAGAATGGATCGTCTCTTGGTCCTGCAAAAAATTTCATTCCGTTTGCAGTTCCAATTACTGGAGCAGCTCCGTATTGAGAAATGTCAACACTTCCTGCCATTGCAGCTGTTTTTACCATACTGCTAACTCCTGTAGTTCCCGGAGCAACCGGACCAAAGAAATACATTTTACCACCTCTTTTGATGGCTTGAATAACCAAGTCTTCAACATTGTCTCCGGTGTTGTCAATGTTGATTTCCATCATCACATTTTCATTGAATGCGGCTGCGGCAGTTGCGGTTGGCGATAGCAACCCTTGTGTGTTTACCACAAATACCATGTTGTTTGTGTCTTGCCCTTGAAAAGCATACACATCTGTAATGTCTGAAGCATTACCTGTTACAGCTGGAGCATCTGCGTGATCCGCTGCCATAAAAACTAGACCTGAAATCGCTACCAGCGACAGACCTACAATCATTCTTGTTTTTTTCATTTGTTTGAAATTTAATTGTTAACTAAATTGATTTACGAGAATGGATTCGATTTGGATTTAAAAAAAGTAAAAAAAATAAATAATATTTTTTAAATCATTGATTTGTAGTATTTTAAAAAATAATTATTTTTTGTTTATTTTAATTTAAACAGATAAAATAAAACCGTTTGAAAAATAAAGTACATTTATAAATCCAAAAATTGAGTTTTATCGTATATGTTCATAACAAAAACAAAAAAACAATGACACAAGAAGAATTAATTCCGTTAATCCTTAAGAAGGATGAGCGGGCGTTTACAATTATGTACGATATGTATTCTAAAAGTTTGTTTTCGGTTATTTCCAATCTTTTAAAAGAAACAGAGGATGCCGAAGATACCTTGCAAGAAGTATTTGTAAAAATCTGGAAAAGCATCGATAGTTATGCTGAAAATAAAGGGAGATTGTACACTTGGATGTTGAACATCGCTCGAAACACAGC
>CAMBHH010000002.1 GCA_945866505.1 Flavobacterium psychrophilum | reverse complement strand
ATCAATTTGCAAACTTCGATTCCATTCATTTTAGGTAAAATCCAATCAAGAAGAATAATATTAACTTTTTGTCTTAAAGCCAATTCTAGACCCATTTTTCCATCACTTGCCACCAAAACAGTATAACCTTCCTCTTCCAAACCTTGTTGGAGAAAATTAGCAATTCCAATCTCGTCTTCTACTACTAGAATTTTCATACTTTATTGCATTATAAACTTGAAGCCAATGGTAGCGATATTTGCCGTTAGATGATCACTTCGTTCGTAATGATTGAGCCTAAAATCAACATTTTTCAACCCAAATTTCCAGATTTTACTTCCTGTAAAAATATCGGTATAATTGACTCCCAGACCATATTGATTCGAATCAAAGGTAGCTAAATCTGGATCAGAAGTATAATATTTTTCAGTGGATAAATGCGTTTCATAAGGGGAGAAATACTTCGATTGGGTTTGCGCATAAAAGCGATACATCGGAAAAACCGTAAATCGATCTGAAACTTTTATTGGCAACTCAATAGTAGCTGTATGCGCTTGAATTTCCCAATTATCTGAATAAAAACGATAATAAGTCCGCAAAACAAATCGTTCATTGATGTAATAATTGAGTCGTGCTCCAATGGGTAATTTGAAACGGCTATCTGGTAATCTTTCGATATCATCTGCCAATTTATAGACTCCAGCATTTTTTTCGCTTTCATATTCTGCAATAAATTGCGCCTGACCAATATAATAATTGGCTTTGTCAGCAAAATAAATTCGGTGATACGGAGTAGATAGCAAACCTTGTTGCTGCAAAACGTCAAAGAAGACTGAAACTTGTAATTTTTTTGACAGTACCTGAGATAATCCTACTGACGCAGAAAAAGAATTTCTATTCACGGAATTTAAATTTTGAAAAGCCGAGGGCAAATAATTAGTGGTAGCTTGTCCGTTTTGATCCATAATTGTAACGCCAGCAAAATATCCTAGATTCAAAAATGAAGTATTGTACTTTGAATATTCGTGCAATTCTGTAGGGTAAATAGGTCGCCATTGGTCTAGATAAACATTAGCTTTCAAGCTTATCTCTGTGTTTTTATCATTAAACAATTGTGCAATTCCTCCACCAAAACCAACAGAAGTATAGTCGTATTCATTTGAAAATGAAACATCAGCATTCCAAATAAAATTTCTAGAATTACTGCTATGTGCATAATTGACCGTTAGTGCTGTCAGTTCGTCATTTTTTGAAGCTCCTGAGGAAGCTTGCCAAGGTGTTCCGTAAGGCGAACTTGCAGGAGCTGCCGCAAATCGGCTGTGCTTGTCGTCATCATCGTCGTCATCGCCACCACCACCAGATGCTCCAGTAGCATTAAATGGATTAATGTTGCTAGATGAAGCCGATGAATAGGCTGAAATACCAAAATCTACAGTTAAGATGGAATCATCATCCAAAGGCATTGCGATAACAATATTTGTAGCGATATCTGTTAATTTTTCAGAACCAATTCCGCCAGAAACTGCTGATTTTGAGCCATCTTGATTGTAATAACTCAATAAAAAATCGACTTCGGTACTTTCTAAAACTCTTTTTTTGAACTCTAGTCCGTCAGTACTTTCTTGAGAAAAGGCAGTACATCCTGCCACCAAAAAAAGCAATATTATTTTAATTTTCATTTACAATATATTCAGAAAAAGCATTAATTCTTAGTGAAATTAGTTGCAACCACAACCGCCTCCAGATTTCCCGCCATTGGCTCCAGCTGCAGCTTCTCGATACACCTGAAAAGTGATTTCATAACGTTCCGATGTTCTTGCTGAAAGCTTCATATCAGGATCATTTATAGCCACTTTTTCATATTCTTTTACCGCATTACAAGATTGAAAAATCAATCCTATAAATATTCCCAACATTATTATTTTCGCCATTTCACTTGAATTTTTCAATATCTATTCCTTTCGAACAATGAATTTTACCTTTATCATCAACTATAACACATTCAATACCTTTTAATTGGTTGACTAGGTTTAAGCCAACCTCAACTCCTAAGACAAAAATTCCAGTGGCTAAGGCATCTGCGATTTCGGTTTGTTTTGCAAAAACAGAAACACTTACTGCACCATTTGCTGGATATCCAGTCCGAGGATCGATGATGTGTGAGTAACGAATACCATTAAAAACAACATATTTTTCATAATTTCCAGAAGTTTCGACCGAACTATTTTCTAATGGAAAAGTGGCGAAAATTTTATTCTTGTTCAAAGGATTTACAATTCCAACTGTCCACGGTTTTCCATCAGGTTGCTTTCCCCAGGCGTTAATATCGCCTGAAACATTGACAATGCCTGATGTACACCTGTTAAGAAAAAGCAATTGATGCACTTTATCAGCAATATAACCTTGACCTATGCCGCCAAGTCCTAACTTCATCCCTTCGTTTTTAAGAAAAATAGTTTGTTCATTGGCATCAAGGATAATATTTTTATAACCAATTTTGGAAACTGATTTTTTGATGGCTTCATCAGTTGGCATTGATTTCATACTGCCGTCAAATTTCCAAATTTTATCCATTGATGCATAAGAAATATCAAAAGCACCCGAAGTGATTTGCGAAACTTTAATGGAACGTTCTACCAATTCAAATACTTCTTTGTCAACCTTAATAGGTTTTATTCCGGCATTTTGATTGATCCGAGATATTTGTGTGGTTGGAATCCAATCGGAAATTAAATTTTCAATCCGTTTTACTTCGACAACTGCTAAGTCCGCAAAATAATTCCCTTGAACTGTATCTTTGCAAACCACCGTAATTTCAAATGGACTGCCTAGCATCGATAATTTCTTTTTATGAATGATTTGTCCAAATGAAATTAGCGAGATTGACAATAAGAAGATTGTTAATTTTTTTTTCATTATTTCTCCATCGAATGAATAAGTTGAATATAATCTGCTGAACCAATGTTCTTGAAGCCAGTCATTCCTATAACTTTTCCTGTTTTGTCCAAAAGAATCACCAATGGAAAACTACCATTCTTATTGTATTTTTCGGCTAATTTATTATTATTTTCAGCAAGTTCAGCTGGCAATTGATTTGCTTTTTTCTTAGGGAAATCTGCTTTGTAGAGTACCCAATTTTTTTCAGCTTCCGTTTTGAAATCTTCTGATTTCCAAACAACATTGTCTAATTTTATGCAAGGAGCACACCAATCTGATCCTGAAAACACTAAAAGAATGTTTTTATTTTCTTTTAAAGCTTCAATTTTTGCTTCGTCAAAATTAGTTTGCCACTTTTGAGAATAACTCACAGAATTGATAAAAATGAACAAAATGATGATTATATTTTTCATAATTAATTAAATTTTAAGTGAAGTTTCTAAAATATCTAAACCACGTTACAAAACGTAAAATTATCGTTTTATGTGACTTGAAAATTACTAATTCAGAAAATTAAGTGAATATTAAGGTTGATATTATGTGTCAGTAAGAAACCCCTATAAATATAAATTTTAAATTTCTAAAAAACAAAAAATGTATAAAGCTTATGAAATCAATATTTTATATAAAAAAATGGCTATTTATAATTTAGCAGCAATGCCCAAACTGACTTCTTGATTCAAATACAACTCTGAATAATGCTCGAAGAAAATAACTTTGCGCTCAAAAGCAGCTTTGACCAAATAATGACTCCCTTTGAAATAACATTGCTTAACAACGGCTTTCATTTTGCTTTCTTCGACAATTTTTAGTTGGTGAGGATACAACAATACTATTTCGTCTGCCTCTTCTAAAGCTACAAAATGAGATAATTTCAACTCATTTACTTCTCCAAAAAGCGAAGCAACATAAAAACTTGGCGGATTATCATATAGTTCTCGTGAATTTCCTTTGGCTATTAATTTTCCGTTTTGCAACACCATAGTTTCATCTGAAAATGACAAAGCTTCGGTGCTATCGTGAGTCGCAATAATGCAGGTAATTTGTTTTTTCTTGAAATAATTGAATAAATTTCGACGCAACGAATTTTTTCTAAAGGAATCGATTTGGCTAAAAGGTTCATCCAATAAAAGAATTTCAGGTTCCAATGCTAAAACCCTCGCCAGTGCTACTCTTTGCTGCTGACCACCGCTCAAATATTTTGCTTTAACTTTGGCAAATTGGGTCATTTCGACCATTTCTAATAATTCTTGAACTCGTGCTTTTTTTTCGGTTTTGTAGATATTAGACAAAAACTTACCTACATTTTCTTCGACCGTTATGTACGGCATTAAATCGAAATCCTGTGCTAAATATTTGATGTAATCTTCGCCAGGAATAAGATTAAATTTTGGACCAAGAATTGGATTATCATCATAAAATATTTCGCCATTATCCAGATTATACAAGCCATACAGTAATTTTAGCAAAGTACTTTTACCGCAACCGCTTTCGCCAATGACAGCCACATTTTGGCCTTTGGCAATTTCGAAACTAATATTCTCGATTACTGGATTTTCGATATAGGTGAAGGAAATATTTTTTACTACAAGCATTTTATATATTTAAAGTTGCAAATTTACAACCTTATTAAAAGTAAACCTTTATAATCGTATTGAATTTATTTCTATAATTTAGCCAAAAGGAATAGTAAACGTAATAGTAATTAATGAAAAATATCTACTTAATGCTGGTCGTGTTCTTTGGAACATTAATCTGGTCAATCATAAATCCAAAAGAAGGATTTACCTGTTTCTTAGAAATTATCCCAGCAATTATTGGCGTTTCAATAGTAGCACTGACATTCAAAAAGTTCCGGTTTACTGATTTTACCTATTTTCTAATTCTGATTCATTGCATTATTCTCTTTGTGGGCGGACATTATACGTATGCCGAAGTTCCGCTTTTTGATTACATACGAGAAATTTTTCATCAAAGTAGAAATAATTATGACAAGGTTGGACATTTTGCACAAGGATTGGTTCCTGCTATGATCATCCGTGAGTTATTTATCCGGAAGGAAGTAATTCGCAATCCCAGTTTTTTCAACTTCATTATTGTAGCGATTTGTTTGGCGATAAGTGCCGCTTACGAATGGATTGAATGGTGGGTTTCTTTAGCTACTGGTGATGGCGGCGATGCGTTTTTAGGGACGCAAGGCTATGTTTGGGACACGCAATCGGATATGTTGTTTGCCACAATTGGAGCCACAGTAGGTTTAATTTTATTTTCTAAAATTCAGGATAAGCAATTGCGAAAAACACAAATCGCTTCCTAATTAAACATAAAAAAAGCATCATTATATAGCCATAATGGTGCTTTTTTATTGGTAAAATCTCTTTACCTCCCTGATTCGCAATACTTATTGATTTATACTTTTTTTAGTTTCTATTTGTAGCAATAGTATCTATAATTTCAAAATCCAAGGCTTGAGTTTCATTTGAAATGTTATTTTCGGTAATCACATTATCTTCCTCAATAAGTTGGTCTGCAGATTTTTCTGTTTTAGGAATATTGATTGGCTCAACATATTCGTAGCCAATGGTATTGCTATTTATAATGTCAAAATCCAAGGCTTGCGTTTCATTTGAAATGTTATTTTCTGTAATCACATTATCTTCTGCAATAATTTGGTCAGCAGATTTTTCTGTTGTAGAAATATTGATTGGTTCAACAAATTCGTAACCAGTGGTATTGCCATTAATAACGTCAAAATCCAAGGCTTGCGTTTCATTTGAAATGTTATTTTCTGTAATCACATTATCTTCTGCAATAATTTGGTCAGCAGATTTTTCTGTTGTAGAAATATCGATTGGTTCAACCCATTCGTAACCAATGGTATTGTCATTAATAATGTCAAAATCCAAGGCTTGCGTTTCATTTGAAATGTTATTTTCGGTAATCACATTATCTTCTGCGATAAGTTCATCAGCAGTTTTATTCATTATATTTTTTGAAACCACAGCGATAGGTTCGTCTCCGCCCACTGTTATGTTTATTGCTAATTTCGGAAAACTTTTTAGACAAAGTGTTTTTGATTTCAATTTGATAACTGTTGGCATCCTTGTACCTTTTTCTTGGCTTATACTTTTTTCGTTTCCTAGCAAAGTTTTAAAATCTTTTTTCGCTACCGCTTTGTTAAATTCTTGTGCAGCTTCTCTTTTAGTAACTGTAAACGATTTACGATACATATTCAAAAGTAGTACTAAAGCAATTCCTGAGTAAATAATTAAATTTTTCATAATGATTAAATTTTTAAGTCTTTTTGTTTTTTTTAAAATCATATAATAATATCCTATGCAAATATATATCCAAAAGACAGTATCTTGTTTTACATAGTACTCAAATTTAACAATATTTTAACATTTTACAACAACCAAAAAAAACTAACCAACCCTAAAAAGCCTGAAATTCGAAAGATTTTCAGGCTTTTTTTAAGTTTTATCGTTTTTAATATTTGGCGGCTTGACCAGTTTTTGGTGTTGAGTTTTTTATAAACTGTCTAATGTCTTCATTTGCAGTCTCTAAATCTTCCTTGCGAAGATACATCATGTGCCCGCTACGATATCCTTTCCAAGACATTCTTTCTTTTAATCTTCCGCTTGGATCCATTTGCCAAAGATCATATTTAGAATTAAAATAGTCGCAGGCTCCATCATAATAACCCGATTGCACCATTACCTTTAAGTATGGGTTTTGAGCCATTGCTTGTCTTAGATTTTCACCTGTTTCGTCTCCAGTAATGTCCCACGGCCTTACTGAACCAAACATGTTATACGTTAAATCTGTTTTGTAATTAAGACTGTTTCGAAGATAAATATTTATCGCAGGAGTAAAAGAGTGCAACCACGAAGTAAGTTCCGAATTAAAATCAGGATTATCACCAGCATCTTTGCGGTCTATCCCCTTGTAACGGGAATCCAATCGTCCCACCGTATATCCTTTTTCCCGCAATAGCTCCTTCCAAAAATAATTTAAAGGCACATCTAAATTGTTTTGTAAAATCACTTTTTCAGATAAACCAGAATATCGAGACATCTTAACCGCAATTTCTTTCCGTTTATTTTCGTCCAAAAAACCTCCTTTGCTGACTGCAGGAATTAATTCGTTGATAGTAAAATCTTCTACTTCAGGTAGCATTTCAGTCAAGTCTTTTTTCTGTAAATCGGCAGCTAACATTTTATGATACCAAGCTGTTGCGGCAAAATAGGGTAATTTAAGAGCAGCTTCTGATGCGACACCTCTCGCAATTCCCAATGTTGTTGGTGATACTAAAACAACTCCATTAAGATACATCCACTGCTTGTTTTGTAATTCTAAAGCAAGTCCGGAAACTCTTGTCGTTCCGTAACTTTCGCCAATGAGGTATTTTGGTGAAGCCCAACGATTGTTGCGCGTTACAAATGTATTGATCCAAGTCGCCAAATACTTAATGTCTGCATTTACACCAAAAAATTTCTCTTTCGGAATGTCTTTATTTATTGCTCTGGAATAAGCTGTGTTCACGGGATTTACATAAACAATATCCGCAATATCCAAAATCGAATAGGGATTTTGCTTAATTCCATAAGGCTGAATTGGATAACCCTCGTCATCAATGTTCAATAATTTGGGGCCTGTATAAGCAATTTGCATCCAAACCGAAGCTGAACCTGGACCGCCATTAAATGAAATAACCAAGGGACGACTGTCACGATCTTTCACATCTGAACGTTCGTAATAGGTATAAAACAAACCTGCCATGACTTTTCCATCCTCATCCCAAACAGGCATTGTTCCAGCGGTTGCATGAAAAGAAACACGTTGCCCTTTTATAGTCGTACTATGTTGCGAAACTACATTTGAATCGGGGTTGAAAGGGATATTAGCCGCCGAATTATCTTCTTTAACGACTGGCTTTTTTGAAGAATCTAACTCTGGTTTCGGTTGTTGAGCAGAAGTTACTAAGCTCAAAAAGCAAATTAAAACTGATGAAAGTAACGTTTTTTTCATAAAAATTTTATTAAATGTTTTTTAGAAAATAATCATGTGATCCAGCTAAGAATACAGCATTGGTAGCAAATATAGTTAAATAAATTACTATACAATTCGCAATCATTTACAGAAGTGATTTAAACTTTTGCAGCAACAAAAAATCCCAAAACTCTCGCCTTGGGATTTGTAAATAACTTTAGTCTTTATACTTAATACTCGAACCTTAAAACTATTTTACATCCATTAGTTCAACGTCAAAAATCAAAGTAGCGTTTGGCGGAATCACTCCTCCTGCTCCACTTGGCCCATATCCTAAGTCCGATGGAATTACGAAACGGGCTTTGTCACCCACTTTCAATAAAGCAATTCCTTCGTCCCAACCTTCAATAACTTGCCCAATACCTAACTTGAATTCGATTGGTTTTTTTCTTGGATAAGAAGAGTCAAACACTTTTCCGTTTTCTAAAGAACCTTCGTAATGAACCGAAACTGTTTTTCCCGCTTCTGCTTGCTTACCGTCTCCTTTTTGAATGAATTGGTAACGCAAACCGCTATCGGTTTTTTCGAATCCAGCAGCTAATTTTTCCATTTTTGCTTCTGATTCTGCTTTTAAAGCTTCTAATTTTTTCAAACGAGCACCTTTCAAACCCACATAAGCTTCGATTGCATTCCAGCTTTTAGCTTCCTCTCCTACTCTAATGATCTCAAGTGTTTCTAATTTATCGCCTTGTGCAATAGCATCTACCACATCTTGCCCTTCGATTACATTTCCAAAAACGGTGTGTTTATCGTCTAACCAAGGTGTTGCAACGTGTGTGATAAAAAATTGAGAACCGTTTGAGCCTGGTCCTGAATTTGCCATTGACAAAACACCTGGCGTATCGTGACGCAAATCTTGGTGAAACTCATCATCAAATTTATAACCTGGATCTCCTGTTCCTGTTCCAAGAGGACATCCTCCCTGAATCATAAAATTAGGAATGACTCTGTGAAAATTTAAACCGTCATAAAATTTTTGTCCTTGAGGTTTGATTTTGTTTTCCATATTACCTTCAGCAAGAGCTACGAAGTTCCCAACAGTTCCTGGCGTCAAATCGTGTGTTAATTTTACTAAAATCGAACCTTTTTGGGTGTTGAATTTAGCGTATATTCCGTTTTCCATTTTTTATTATTTTTTTATTGAGGTGCAAATTTAATATTAAATTTATAGAATGAATACTGTATAATTGTATTTTTGAATTATTTTAAAATTTACGAGCGATGAAGTCTATTTTTAACTCAGCAGATAATCTGCAAATAATTTCTAGAATCGAATCATTAACTCCAAAAAGCCAAGCACTATGGGGAAAAATGAGGGTGGAACAAATGTTTAAACACACTAACGAAGCTATACTGATAGCCTTTGGTGAAAAAACTTTAAAAATAAATTTCATAATGAGATTCCTAGGAGGAATGATGAAAAACAAAATTCTAAATTCAGAATTTAAGAAAAATAGCCCAACTGCACCTGAATTTATTTTTAAAGAAAGCTATGATTTTGAAGCATCAAAAAAAGAACTAATTGACAATTTTAAACGTTTTTCAAAAGGGCGTGATGAAATTACTATATCAAACCATCCATTTTGGGGCAAAATGACTTTTGAAGATTGGGACAAATTGATGTGGAATCACATAGATCATCATTTAAGACAATTTGGGGCTTAGTTTTTTAATTTTTAGAACCCTAACTTTGCAAACTAGAAAATAAAAAATGCGCATAGATATAATTACAGTTTTACCTGATTTACTTAAAAGTCCGTTTCAGGCTTCGATGATGAAACGCGCCATCGATAAAGGAATTGTAGAAGTTCATTTCCATAATCTACGAGATTACACGACTAACAAACAAAAGAGTGTAGATGATTATCCTTATGGTGGCGGTGCTGGAATGGTTATGAACATTCAACCCATTGACGATTGCATCACGCATTTGAAAAGCGAAAGAATCTACGACGAAGTTATTTATATGTCGCCCGACGGCGAAACGCTGAACCAAAAAATGGCCAACACGATGTCGATGTACGAGAATATTATTATTCTTTGTGGTCATTACAAAGGAGTAGATCAAAGGGTTCGTGACCATTTTATCACCAAAGAAATCTCTATTGGCGATTATGTTTTAAGTGGTGGAGAATTGGGCGCTTTGGTTTTGTGCGATTCGCTAATACGATTGATTCCCGGAGTATTAAGCGACGAAACCTCGGCTTTGACAGATAGTTTTCAGGATAATTTATTGTCAGGACCAATATATACTAGGCCAGCCGATTACAAAGGTTGGAAAGTTCCCGAAGTTTTGACTAGCGGAAATTTTGCCAAAATCGACAAATGGCGGGAAGATATGGCATATGAACAAACTAAAAACCGACGACCGGATTTGCTCGAAGAAAATAATTCATAATTCATAATTGATAATTCATAATTATTTTTTACTTTTGCACCCTCAATTGACCAACCTCTGGCGAAAACCGTGAATGTTGCTCTTTTTAAAACCATAAATATAAAATAAAATGGCAGATTTATTGAAATTCGTTCAAGACGAATTTGTAACAAGAAAAGATTTCCCTGTATTCGGAGCTGGAGATACTATCACAGTTTTCTATGAAATTAAAGAGGGGGAAAAAACAAGAACACAGTTTTTTAAAGGTGTTGTGATTCAAAGAAGAGGTTCTGGAAATACAGAAACTTTCACAATTCGTAAAATGTCAGGTGCTATTGGAGTAGAGCGTATCTTCCCCGTTAACTTGCCAGCTTTGCAAAAAATTGAAATCAACAAAAAAGGTGCTGTTCGTAGAGCTAGAATTTACTACTTTAGAGAACTTACTGGTAAAAAAGCTAAGATTAGAGATAAAAGAAGATAGTCAAATATTTTCTTGTCATAAAACTCCCAATTCGTTTGGGAGTTTTTTTTGGACAAAAATGACCTTGCTTGTTATAAAAAAAGATTGCCCTTATTTTGATGTATGATCTTGGATTCTCATTTCGATAAAAAATGAACTCAATTTTTAAAAATTCGTTGTTTACAAATTAAATAATCATAATTTCATAATTTTTTAAACTAAATCAGGGTGTTTTCTCATTTACGAAAACGTTTTTCTTAAATTTGCAATCAAAATAAATATTAAAAAAAAATTTATTAAAATGTCAATGAAATCTAAAATTTTTTACACGCTTACAGACGAAGCGCCTTTACTAGCCACGTATTCTTTTTTACCAATTGTTCAAGCATTTACGGCAACTTCCGATATTGAAATTGAAACAAGAGATATTTCTCTTGCAGGAAGAATTTTGTGCAATTTTCCAGAGTTTTTGAAAGAAGATCAAAAAGTGGGAGACGCTTTATCAGAATTAGGTCAATTGGCCAATACTCCAGAGGCCAACATTATAAAATTACCCAATGTTTCAGCATCAGTGCCACAATTAAAAACAGCGATTGCAGAATTACAATCTCATGGTTACGCAGTTCCTAATTTTCCTGCTGAACCAGCGAACGACGATGAAGTAGCCATTAAGGCCAAATATTCTAAAGTTTTAGGATCGGCTGTAAATCCCGTTTTACGTGAAGGAAACTCAGATCGTAGAGCACCCAAAGCAATTAAAAATTATGCCAAAGCCAACCCTCATTCTATGGGCGCTTGGTCATCTGAATCAAAAACAAAAGTGGCATCAATGGAAACTGGCGATTTTTACGGAAGTGAAAAATCAGTTACCATAAAGGAATCTACAAATGTAAAAATAGAATTTGTTTCGAAAGACGGCGCAACAACCGTTTTGAAAGCTAGTACTCCATTGAAAGTTGCTGAAATCATTGATAGTTCGGTTATGAATTTAAACGCTTTAAAAAGTTTTGTTGCCAAAACCATCAAAGAAGCTAAAGAGCAGAATTTATTGCTTTCGGTGCATTTGAAAGCCACAATGATGAAAGTTTCCGATCCGATTATTTTTGGAGCAATTGTTGAGGTTTATTTTGCAGGAGTTTTCGAAAAATATGCTGCATTGTTTGCTGAATTAAATGTTGACACCAAAAACGGTTTAGGCGATGTATATGCTAAAATTGTTGGCAATTCAAAAGAAATTGAAGTAAAAGAAGCCATAGACCAAGCCATCGAAAACGGTCCAGCAATAGCAATGGTCAATTCAGAAAAAGGAATTACAAATCTTCAAGTTCCATCAGATGTGATTGTGGATGCTTCCATGCCTGCAATGATTCGTACTTCGGGACAGATGTATAACAAGGACGGAAAACAACAGGATACAATGGCGATTATTCCAGATAGATGTTACTCTGGAATTTATACTGCTACGATTGATTTTTGCAAAAAACACGGAGCTTTCGACCCAACAACAATGGGAAGTGTTCCCAACGTAGGATTGATGGCGCAAAAAGCAGAAGAATATGGTTCTCACGATAAAACTTTCCAAATGATTGCTGACGGAGTGGTTCGTGTAGTTGATACGAACGGAAATGTTTTGATGGAACAAGCTGTTGAGGCTAAAGATATTTTTAGAATGTGTCAAGTAAAAGACGCTCCGATTCAAGATTGGGTAAAACTAGCCGTGAATAGAGCACGTTTATCCAATACTCCTGCCGTATTTTGGTTGGACGAAAATAGGGCTCACGATAGAGCATTAATTGAAAAAGTGACCAAATATTTAAAAGATTTTGATACTACAGGTTTAGACATTCGAATCCTAAATCCAATTGAAGCAACAAATTTTACACTAGAAAGAATTGTAAAAGGATTGGATACCATTTCGGTAACTGGTAATGTATTGCGGGATTATTTAACTGATTTATTTCCAATTCTTGAAGTGGGAACATCAGCCAAAATGCTATCAATCGTTCCGTTAATGAATGGTGGTGGATTGTTTGAAACTGGTGCGGGTGGATCAGCTCCAAAACACGTGGAACAGTTTTCACAAGAAGGCTATTTGCGTTGGGATTCACTAGGAGAGTTTTTAGCATTAGGCGCTTCATTAGAATACATTGGGCAAACATTGAACAATTCGAAAGCTATTGTTCTGGCCGAAACTCTAGATGTAGCTACCGAGAAATTCTTGGCCAATGATAAATCTCCAGCTCGTAAAGTGGGACAAATTGACAACCGTGGTTCTCATTTTTACTTAGCTATGTATTGGGCAGAAGCTTTGGGCGCACAAGATAAAAGTGCAGAATTGAAAACAATCTTTACTCCAATTGCTAAAGAGTTTAATGAAAATGAAGCTAAAATTAATGCTGAATTGATCGGTGCGCAAGGGAAGCCGCAAAACATAGGTGGCCATTACCAACCCAATCCAGAATTAACACGCAAAGCAATGAGACCAAGCGAAACATTCAATTCTATCTTGGCAAAAATTGCTTAGTACAATATTATTTAGCTATTAAATTTTAAAAGACAACTTGAAACGGTTGTCTTTTTTTTTATATATTTGAAACTTATAAATCATTAAAAAATTAAACATATTATACATTAAATTGTTAATATACAAAATGTTACTAATTTTAAAATTATTTTGAAATGACAATCAAAGAAACTATAACAGTAGAAACCCTTGTCAATGCTCCAATTGATAAAGTTTGGGAGTTTTGGACAAAACCTGAACACGTTACAAAATGGATTCACGCTTCCAAAGATTGGCATACTACAAGAGCGCAAAATGATCTGAGAATTGGAGGTCAATTCCTTGCCAGAATGGAGGCCAAAGACGGTAGCTCTGGTTTTGACTTCGATGGAATTTATACAGAGGTAATACCCAATGAAAAAATTAGTTATACGCTTTTAGACGATAGAAAAGTAATTATCACTTTTTTCCAAACGGACAATGGAGTGCAGTTAATAGAAACTTTTGAAGCTGAAACCGAGAATACACTCGAATTGCAAAAATTTGGTTGGCAGGCAATTTTAAATAATTTTAAAAATTATGTTGAAAAATAATTGTTGTGAAAACGCCTTTCAAAAATATCGATGAATATATTGCCTTTCAAACTCCCCAAGTGCAAATTCTTTTAGAACAAATACGACAAACCATAAAAAAAGCAGCGCCAGAAGCTGAAGAAGTCATCAGTTACAATATGCCCGCTTACAAATCTCACGGAATGTTGGTGTATTTTGCTGTTTACAAAAATCATATTGGTTTTTATGCGACCCCTACTGGACATTCGCAATTCAAGGAAGAATTATCAGTTTACAAACAGGGAAAGGGTTCCGTACAATTTCCTTTGACTCAACACTTGCCTTTAGATTTAATATCTAGAATTGTAGCATTTAGAGTGGAAGAAAACTTGAAAAAGAAATTAATTCGGAAAGTATAATTTTATAGCCAAAAAAAATGACAAATAGTTTTTAGACAAAAATTTAACAATTGTTCATGTAACTTTAACGGTCGTTGAATTACAAACAGCAAATAACTTAACTAAATTTGCAACTCAAATTTAATCCTATGATTTCGAAGAAAATTGTCACGCTTACACTCTTTTTTTTAACTACTATATCCGTTTTAGCACAAGAAAAATTCACCCTTTCGGGAACTATTTCTAATGAAAACAGTAACGAAACCTTAATCGGTGTAAATGTTTCGATAACTGGACTTAAGACTGGAATCGCAACTAACGAATATGGTTTTTACTCTTTAACTTTACCCAAAGGAGATTACGAAATTGTTATCAGCTATGTAGGGTTTGCCACTATAACAGAAAAAATTTCGTTGACCCAAAACACCAAAAAAAATTATTTGCTAAGCGAATCAGGTCAGGAATTAAAAGAAGTAATCATCACTTCCGAAAAAACAACCGCCAACATCCGAAAACCTGAAATGAGTGTCAACAAATTATCCATTTCGACTATTAAAAAAATGCCCGTGGTTTTGGGTGAAGTAGATGTTATCAAATCTATTTTGTTTCTTCCAGGCGTTACCAGTGCTGGTGAAGGGCAATCCGGATTTAATGTTCGTGGTGGCGGTGCAGACCAAAATTTAATTCTTTTGGACGAGGCTACTATTTTCAATTCTTCTCACGTTTTTGGCTTTTTCTCGGTATTCAATCCTGATGCGATTAAAGATTTGAAATTGTATAAAGGTGGAATTCCTTCTAAATTTGGCGGTCGCGCTTCCTCTGTTTTAGACATTTATCAGAAAGAAGGAAATAGTAAAGACTTTCACATGAATGGTGGAATTGGCTTGATTTCCAGCAGAATTCTTGCCGAAGGACCAATTGTGCAAGATAAAGGTTCATTTTTAGTTGCCGGTCGAGGTTCTTATGCTCATCTATTTCTAAAGCTATCCGGTAATGAGAATTCAGCCTATTTCTATGATTTAAACACCAAATTAAACTACAAATTGAACCCAAATAATAACCTCTTTTTATCAGGTTATTTTGGTCGTGATGTATTTTCGTTAAACCAATCTTTTGCCAACACCTATGGTAACTCCACTCTAAACCTGAGATGGAATCACCTATTTAGCGACAAATTATTTTCGAATCTATCCCTTATTTATAGCGATTATTTTTATGGTTTGACTCTTGATTTTATTGGATTCAATTGGGATTCAGGGATTAAAAATTACAATCTGAAATATGATTTCAAGCATTATCTTTCCAAAAACATCAAATTAAACTATGGATATAATGCTATTTATTATGATTTCAATCCTGGAACTATTGAACCTATAAATGTAGATTCTAGTATAAATTTCAAACAATTAGACAAAAAGTATGCTTTTGAAAATGCTATCTATTTTGAAGCCGAACAAAGATTATCGGATAAAATAGCTATAAACTATGGACTTCGTTACAGTATGTTTAGCCGATTGGGGAGTTCAACGGTAAATTTATACACAAACAACCAACCAGTATATTACGATGCCGACTTAAAAATTTATGAAAAAGGGACTCCCATCGGAACTTCTTTTTATGAAAAAAATAAAAAAATTATTAGTTTTGATAATTTAGAACCTCGTTTTTCAGCTGCTTATGAATTGAACCAGAACCAATCAGTAAAAGCTAGTTATAACAGAATGACGCAATACCTTCAACTAGTTTCTAATACTGCTTCTCCTACTCCACTAGATGTTTGGACGCCGAGCGACAATTACATCAAACCACAAATCGCTGATCAAGTTGCGATTGGTTATTTTAATAATTTTAAAGAAGATAGTTACACATTAGAAGTAGAAAGTTTTTATAAAACAATCAAAAATCGAATAGATTACATCGATGGTGCCGATTTAGTGGCCAATGAAGCCCTCGAACAAGTTATTTTGAATGGTGAAATGCGTTCTTATGGTTTAGAAATTTTACTTCGAAAAAATATAGGGAAATTCAATGGGTGGATTGCTTATACTTTGTCTAAATCTCAACAAAGAACACCCGGAAGGACCGCCGACGAAATAGGAATTAATAATGGAGATTGGTATCGATCAGCTTATGACAAATTACATAATCTTGCCGTGACAGCAAATTATAAATTGAATGAAAAATGGAACTTTGGCGGTAATTTTACTCTTCAAACTGGGCAACCTGTTACCTATCCAAATGGGCAATATGTATATCAAGGAATTACTGTTCCAAGCTATGGAGAGCGAAATGCAAGTAGCCTTCCAGCCTACCATCACTTAGATATTTCAGCAACTTATATACCAAAACCAGATAAGAGAAAAGGCTGGCAAAGCGAGTGGGTTTTTAGCATTTACAATATATACAACCGTCAAAATGCAGCTTCAATCAATTTTAGACAAAATTTAGAAACAGGTACAAACGAAGCCGTTAGATTATCTATTTTCGGAGCTGTACCTTCTGTTTCTTATAATTTTAAATTTTAGTACGATGAAAAATATAAAACTAATCATAGCTTTCCTAATAACCTCTTTTTCTCTTATAAGTTGCGAGGATGTTGTTGATGTCAAATTAGATACCGTAGCTCCAAAACTAGTTATCGATGCCTCTATCAAATGGCAAAAAGGAACAACAGGAAACGTTCAAAAAATTATATTAACCACCACAACAGATTATTATTCTAGTTCTGTTCCGGTGGCAACAGGAGCGATAGTCTCTATAACCAACATAAATTTGGGTTCACCCCTTGCCTATCAGTTTATTGAAAATGGACAAACTGGAGAATACATTTGCAACAATTTCATACCAATTATCAACAATAATTATACCCTTACAATTGTATATAATGGACAAACTTACACTGCAACATCCCAATTTATGCCTACTCCTGAAATTGCAAAAACAGAGCAAAATTTAAAACCAGGTTTTGGAGGAAAAGATTTCATTGAATTCAAATTTTATTTTGAAGATAATGGAACTGAAGACAATTATTATCTTGTAAGTGCCAAAAATAGTAATTTTGTTTTTCCAGAATACGGAGTACTTGATGACAAATTTACTCAAGGGAACCTTATGTTTGCCGTTTACCAAGACGAACTCAAAAAAGGTGATATCGTAGAATACACTATTCAGGGAATTACAGTAAAATACAATAACTATATGAGCAAATTAATCAATTTGGCAGGCTCTACTGGCGGAGCTCCTTTCGCCACAGCACCAGCGACTTTGCGTGGAAATATAGTTAATTCAACTGATCCGAATAATTTCCCTTTTGGCTTTTTCCATCTTTCAGAAATAGATTCTGGCAGTCACACCATCGAATAGTTAAAGATTGAAGATTTCAGAGTTTAGATTTTTCATATATTTACAAAAATCTAAACTCTATTTTCCTTATTTTAATTTCTACTTTCTGAAATTTAAAATCAGAACTCAAAATTCAAAAATCAAATGTCTTCACACCACATCGTTCGCGATGACCAAGAACCCGCTCTAATCATTGCCAACGGTGCTTCCTGTAATCCCGAGTTATTAGGACAATTACTCGAATGGTCACCATTAGTTATCGTGTTGGACTCTGCTATGGAAAGAGTTTTAGATTTGGGAATAAAAGTCGATGTTTTGCTAGGTGATTTCGACCGAGGTTTCGATCCTAACTATTACAAAGAGAAACAATATCCATTAGAAATTGTTTTCACACCCGATCAAAACAAAACCGATTTAGAGAAAGCTTTCGATTATCTTATCGAACGAAAGATACCAGCTGTCAACGTGGTTTGGGCAACAGGAAAACGTGCCGATCATACTATAACCAATATCACGAACATCACAAGATACAGAAATGCACTAAAAATCGTGGTACTCGACGACCATTCAAAAGTGTTTTTATTACCCAAAAAATATGAAAAATGGTATCCAAAAAACACAACCATTTCATTAATTCCTATTGGTCACGTAACCGGAATTCATTCCAAGAATTTATTTTATCCCCTAGAAAATGACAATCTAACCATTGGTTACCGAACCGGAAGCAGCAATCACGTTGCAGAAGATGGATTAGTTATCATAAAACATCTTGAAGGCGATTTGTTGTTAATGGAATGTTGGGATTAAAGTACTTATAATTTCAAGTCTAGCAAAACATTTCTAATCTCGTCATAATACTCCCACGGGATAAAATGATTTGCATTTTCTATCGGAATGGCGTCAATAGATTTTGCATTAATAAATTCTTTTTGCATAAAAGCCATATTTGAATATGGAACAAGTGGGTCTTTAGTTCCATGAATAATAGTAACGTCAGAAATTATATTTTTTAATGTCGGTTTCAAGTCAATTAAATCGCTCTTGAGCCACCAAAGCTCATCATTCGCAGGTCGCAAAGCACCGGGAATTAAATACCGAATTGGTTTTTTCATAATAAAACACCTCCAGATTTCTGGTTTTTCGGCTTTTGGATCAATAGCGCCAGCAAGAATAACAAGATGGCTATAGCGTTTTGGTTCTAAAGTTGCCATTTTTACAACAACCGGACCGCCCATAGAATGACCTATTAAGACAATTGGTTTTTGATTGTCAATAGTTTTGAGAAATCTTGAAATATGTACCGCTTGAACTTGTAAATCTTCGGCTGAACCAAAATCACTATAACCAAAACCCGGTCTGTCAATAGCAATCAACCTGTATTTTTTAAGCAGTAAACTGTCTTTCAAATAATCTTTATAGGCATCCCAACTTCCAGGTGAACCATGTACAAAAAATAATGTAGGTTTTTGCTCATTTCCAGTTTGAATATAATGAATTTTAAAGCCGTCAAAAGTAAAAGTCTGATCTGAATAAGTAGTCTTTGCCGTGTCGAAAAAAACTTTAGTTTCAGATGTACTCATTCGCATTTTCATACACGCCTGACACAAGATGAAATATAAAAGTATTAAACTATAAAAAATGTATTTAATGTTAAACTTAAATCTCAAAAGTTTGGCTCTCATCGATACTTCCCATTTTAGAACCATAAAAGTAACCAATTTTAATAACTATATTTGCATCGAAATAAAGAAAAAGAAATTGAAACCGATCATCGAAAAAACGAATTTACATCCTAGAAATCAGCACCGATTGGGATATAATTTTGAGCAATTAACTTCAGTTAGCCCAGAACTTGAGCAATTTGTTGCTGCAAATAAATTCAGTCCTGAAAATTCAGAAGAAACTATAGATTTTAGTAATCCCGATGCTGTAAAAGCACTCAATAAAGCCCTACTTATTGACAACTACGACATCAAAAAATGGGATATTCCCGAAAATTATCTTTGCCCACCCATTCCAGGTCGCGTGGATTATATCCATTATATCGCCGATTTGTTGGCTTCCAACAACAACGGCATCATTCCGGAAGGCGAAAATGTGCAAGTTTTAGACATTGGAATTGGAGCCAATTGTATTTATCCCATTTTGGGAAATTCCGTTTATGGTTGGTCATTCGTTGGTACAGAAATTGACGAAAACGCCATTCAAAATTGCAAAAAAATCATTGAGGACAATCCAAAATTAATAGATTTTATCAGTTTACAATTACAAACTGAATCCCGCTTTATTTTCAAAAACATCATCACGCCCGAAGATCGATTTTCGCTTACAATTTGCAATCCACCGTTTCATAACTCACAGGATGAAGCAACTAAATCATCGATTCGCAAAGTCAACAACCTCGAAAACACCAGAACAACTAAACCAGTTCTAAATTTTGGTGGACAAAACGCCGAATTATGGTGCGAAGGTGGCGAATTGGGTTTCATAACCCAAATGATTTTCGAAAGTGCTAAATACCCGATGCAATGCCTTTGGTTTACGACTTTAGTTTCCAAAAAAGAAAATCTTTCCAGCTTATACAAAACCCTGAATAAAGTAAATGTGGTCGAAGTAAAAACTATTGATATGGCGCAAGGACAGAAAACTAGTCGCATCTTGGTGTGGACTTTTCAAACTGAAGCACAACAGAAGAACTGGAAGTTTGAACCAGAAAAAACAGTTTTTTAATTGAAAAAAAATGTCCCTTTACAACCTTTTGAAAAAAAGTGATTTATGAAGTTATTACTTTTAACCATTGCATTGATTTCTCTGAATGTATCTTTTGCTCAATATTCTGATTTAGGAAGTTGGAATATCTTAAATTTGAAATACAAATTTGATAAAAAATGGAGCGTTTTCGGTGAAACGCAATTGCGTTCATTAGGCTTTTATGATGATTTTCACTATTATGAATATAAAGCGGCCGTAAATTATAAATTTCATACTTCTGTTTTGTTGACTATTGGGGCAGGAAGCTACCAAACTTTTCAAGATGGCGGCGACTTTGTTACTCCAAAAAAAAATAACGAATTTAGAGTTTGGCCGCAAATTACCAACAATCAATCCATTGGAAAAATAATTCTAGAGCAGCGATTTCGAACAGAATTAAGATTCACGAGCGATGGATATCATAATCGATTTAGATATAGACTCGGACTTTCCTATCCTTTTGGTAAGAACACTAAAGATTTTAAACCTTTTCAAATAGCGATTAGCGATGAACTTTTTTTTACGAATAAAGAGCCCTATTTCGAAAGAAATAGAACCTTGGTAACTTTCAATTTCAAACCAACAAAAGCTACTACTTTACAACTAGGGTATCTACATCAATTTGATTATAAAATCAATGATGAAACTGGACGCGATTTCCTTGTAATAGGATACTTTGTGGAGCTTTTTGCAAAAGATTTTAAAAAATAATTATTGTTTTGGATGGAAAAATCCTAACCTATAGTGCAAAATAAAATGGTGGTTTTAAATTCAACCCTAATTATGCTGCTCTTTAAAAATTTCCAATAAAAGATTCGCTTCAATTATTGGGCTTTGCGTCTTTTTCATCATTTTGAGAATGCGGTTGGTAACCTGTGGATTCAATCCCATATCGATTCCTATTTGCAAAATGGCGACTTCTTCTTTAGGGTGCAAAACTCCATCGGAATGCATTAATAAAGCCAGACGATAAAACTGATGAAACCGCTCAAATTCAGATTTGATTACAATTGGAGGCAATTCCTGATGGAACAAATCATTAAAAACAGCTTTGCTAATCTTTAATTCATTGGCAACAATAGCCAAAAAGTCGAATTCTCTTTTATGCAATTGTCCATCAACATTAGAAAAAGCTATCATTTCTAAAAGTAAACTGATTTTTTCTTCGTAAGTGTTCATCTATTCATTAATTTTAGCTAAAATATTGTTTTTTATTCAAAACTCAAAACGCAGCAATGATGCAACGATTAATACTACTTATTCTTCTTTTTGTAGCAACTGGAAAAACTATTGCTCAGCAAAATACGGCTTCAAAACAGGTTGTTACTTTTACCATTGAATCACCACAACTAAATACTGCCAAGAAAATTTGGATTTATTTGCCAAAGAATTACGAGACTTCACAGAAGAAATATCCAGTGATGTATATGCACGATGGACAAAATCTTTTTGATGCTACAACTTCTTTTGTAGGCGAATTGAATATTGACGAAAAACTTGATAGCCTCAAGGCACAAGTTATTGTCGTTGGGATTGAACACGGAGGAGACAAACGTATAGACGAATTAACTCCATACAAAAACGCAAAATATGGCGGTGGAAATGCCGATAATTATCTCGATTTTATTGTAAAAACCCTCAAGCCAGAAATCGACAAGAAATACAGAACAAGAACTAACGCTCGAAATACTGGAATTATGGGATGTTCACTTGGCGGATTGGTTTCCTTTTATGCGATTTTGAAATATCCAGAAGTCTTTGGTAAAGCGGGGATTTTTTCGCCCGCGTTTTGGTTCAACCGAAAAGAAATTATCGAATTGACGAATACAATTCCAAAGGTTAAAACCAAAATTTATTTTCTCTGTGGCGATAACGAAGGCGATGCCGATATGGTCACTGACCTTAACAAAATAGAGAGTTTAGTTTCTGAAAAACGATGTGAATGTTTGAAATTGACCAAAAAGAAGATTGTAAAAGGCGGTCAACATAACGAAAAATTATGGCGGGATGGATTTGCAAATGCGTATCTTTGGCTTTTCTAACAGTTTATGGTTTGTAGTATATAGTTCCAAACCACAAACCACAAACCACAAACCATAAACTCTAAACAATAAACAGACTTATGACAAACAACGATATATTCAAAAAACTGCGTGTAGCCTTGATGTTGCGCGATGACCAAATAGTTGAAATCCTAGAATTAGTAGATTTCAGAATATCAAAAACAGAATTAAGTGCTTTTTTTCGTGCCGAAAATCACGAGAATTATGTAGAATGTGGCGACCAAGTCTTGCGTAATTTCCTAAACGGATTAGTGATTCATTTGCGAGGAACTAAAGAAAATCCAAAGAATCCAACGGCGGTTTTGGCCAAACACAAAGCTGAAATTCCTGCAAAAGAAGGAGTTTCAGAAAGACCAGAATTCAAAGCAAAACCCAAAGACGAAGATAGAGCCAGAGGCGACCAAAGTCCTGCTAAAACTAAGCCAGCTGCAAAAAAGAAACCTTTCAAAAAACCTGCCCCAAAAGTGCAAGTAGTAGAAAAAGTAAAATTCAATTTTGGGAAAAATAAAAAATCTTAATTGTGAAATCGCCATTAATAAAGAGTTTGTTGCAAACAAACACCAATAAATAAAAGGCGACCCGAGCTATAGCGAACTGGCGAAGCATACCATATATGACCAATGAAAAATTAAAATTTACATATATGAAAACGGCTCTGATTATTGGCAGCACTGGATTAATTGGTTCTCAATTGTTAGAACTTCTTTTAGAAAGTAAAGAATATTCAACGGTTATTACTTTCGTGAAAAGAGATTCAGGAATTCAACATCCAAAATTAAAGCAACATATTATCGATTTTGATAAACCAGAAGACTATCAAAATTTTGTAGTGGGTGATGATTTCTTTTGTACCATTGGAACAACCATAAAAAATGCTGGAAGCCAAGAGGCATTCAGAAAAGTAGATTTTGAATATCCCAAAGCATTTGCAACAATAGCATTGCAAAATAAAGTGAAACAATTCTTGATTATTTCCTCGCTTGGTGCTGATGCCAATTCTGGAAATTTCTATTTGAAAACAAAAAGAGAAATTCAAGATTTTCTTAAAAACTGTAAATTCGAAAGTGTATCTGTATTGCAACCTTCACTACTTTTAGGAAACAGAAAAGAATTTCGTTTGGGTGAGATAATAGGAACTTTTTTTATGAAACTTTTTTCGTTTTTACTTATTGGCAATTTACAAAAATACAAACCGATAGAAAGTAAAACAGTTGCCAAGTCTCTTTTTAAAATAGCTCAGCAAAATAAAAAAGGTTTCACAATTTATGAATCGAACTTGATTCAAAACATTGCAATTCAATAAAAAAACACCTGAATTAAAATTCTGTTTTTTTAAATATAAAATACCACCCTGTTTCATTTATTTAACATTTGTTATGCTTAATCTGAAATAATTGCTCAACAATTGTAAAATAGTTTGGCTTTTTTTATATTTTTTTTACTTTTACTTGAATTTTCAAATATTCAACTGCTTTCTTATAAAAAAAAAGTGCTTTAACCATACTAATGCAAAAGGCTATTACAATCTTTATATGTAAAACCGAGACGTCAGTGTAGCTAAAATGGTATGGAACGAAAAAAATATCCCACTAATCCAAATTTAGCTGCGAGAGCGGATAAGAAAGTATTAAAAGGGAAGTTTATTTTTTTGGATATTGAAAATATGATCAAATCACATTTTAGATATTCAATGGTAAAATTATCAATTCCTTTTCAATTGTTGATAAAGTAAATTACTTATAGTAAATGAGAACAAGCCCATTTTTAAAACCACTTTTTTTTATGGTTAAATCCAGATTTATCGGATTGTTTTTTCTTTTTTGTACAACAGTTTCTTTCGCTCAAATTAAGAACAATGAAACTATAGTTGTCAAAGATACTTCTACTATTGTCCTTGATACAAGCAAAGGAAAGAAAGCAAAAATTGCCATGAAGTCAGTTGATGATTTCATAAATAATTTGGCTATTAAAGGCTTGAATGAAAGTAGGCTCAATGTCAGTAGAACTAAAGTGGTACAATGGCAAATCGCAAATTTTAATTTGATTAATTCAGAAATTCAAAATGCCAACTTCATACTTAATGAAGGTCTTGATTATCATGATTTTGCCGAAGAGCTAAATTTACTAATCAAATTAAAGGGGGAAACAGTAGAAGGAATTACCATCAAAAGAGATAAAATTCAAACCGTTAGAAATTTATCTACTACTTATATTTTATTAGAAGAATTATTAAAGCGTACCAACAATAAATTGCTTTCTATTAAAGACAGCAATCAATCATTAAATACGATTCAGAATACCTTAGATTCTTTGACGACCAATAAAAAATTATATATAGCACCTATTGACTCCATAGCCAAAATCAATTATTTTCAAAGATTATTATTTATGACCAAAGATCTAAAAGTGGTAAATAATAAAATGAAAAATGCAATTGATAGCATACAGAAGCTGCAATTAATGGGGGAAATCTTTAAATTCAGTCTTGAATCGGATATTGCAGCTACCAAAAGAGAAAGAAAAGCGATTTATGACAATAGTCAAATTGAACTTAGCAAAACTAATAATAATGATGGTAAAATAACATTTCAAGACAATTTTGAGTATTCATTAGGAAAAGGTTTATTGGTATTATTGTATTACTACATAAATCATAATGACGCTTTGCTACTAATGTTATTATTTGCTTTGGCATTGACTATTTATTTCAGGGTTTTAAAGGCAAAATATAAAGCTGCCCACCTCTACAATCATATTCAATATCCAAAACAAATATTCGAGTATTCATTTCTTTCTTCGATTGTCATTGTTTTTACCATATCTCAATTTTTGTTGCCATTGCCACCTTTTGTATTTTCTGGAATTTTATGGGGAATTAGCGCATTAGCATTGACTATCATTCTAAGAAAATCAATAACTACATATTGGTTTAGAGTTTGGTTGCTGATATTAGCACTTGCAATTACAGCAATGTTAGATAATTTAATTCTTAGATATTCCAAATCTGAGGAAAGTTTCATACTGTTTATGAATCTTTGTGGGATTCTATTTGGATTGTTTTTGCTCTTTAATAGAAAGAAACCAAATCGCCATTTTGTTGAAAAAACAATTTATGTTGCGGTAATTATCTTAGTTGTTTTTGAAATTGTTTCTCTTATTTATCTCTTGTTTGGCAATTATAATAAGAGTAAAATGTTTATGACAAATGGATTTTTTACAGTACTCATAGCGTATTTAATGGTTTGGACTTATTACCTAATTAATGATGTGAAGATTTTATCCTTATATTTAAAAGAAACTGATGAAGAAAGAGAAATATTAATTTTAGATACCAACAAAAAAACAGAAACAATAAATTATATACTAATTTTTGGTGGTTGGGCTTTTTTAATCAGCAGAAATACGTATTTCTTTCAAAGTCTTGTTGAGCCATTTGAAAAGATACTATTCCAACCTCGATCATTTGGCGACTTCACTTTTACCTATTCAAGTATTATTGTCTTTTTTGTTGTGCTACTGATATCCGGATTTATTTCACATCTTGTTTCCTTTTTGGCAACAGAAACTAGAGCATTAGAAAATAGAAATAGAAATAGAAAATCAGGATTGGGAAGTTGGTTGTTACTGATTAGAATTGGAATTATTTCATTAGGAATTGTGATTGCTTTTGCATCAGTAGGCATACCGATGGACAGATTAGCATTGATAATTAGTGCACTGGGTGTGGGTATAGGATTTGGTCTTCAAACCTTGGTAAATAATTTAGTGAGTGGACTTATAATAGCCTTTGAAAAACCCGTTAACCTTGATGATGTCATTGAAGTAGGAGGACAAAGTGGTAAAATGAAATCAATAGGTATTCGTAGTAGTGTTGTGACCACTTGGCAAGGTTCAGATGTAATTATTCCTAATGGTGATTTATTGAGCAATAATTTAATCAATTGGACATTAGGTAGTAGCAAGATGAGAATAGATTTTAGTTTGGGAGTTGCATACAGTTCTGATTTAGAGAAAGTAATTACTGTGCTTAAATCAGTTTTGGACAACAATCATAGAGTCTTAAAAAACCCTGAATATTTGATACAAGTAGATAATTTTAGTGATAGTTCAATAGACTTCTTAGTCAAATTTTGGGTGCATCACTTTGAAATTGGATGGGAGGTTAAGAGTGATGTGCTTTTAGCGATTAATAAAAAATTCAAAGAAAATAAAATTGAAATTCCTTTTCCACAGCAAGACATCCACATTAAAACAACTCCAAAAGAGAAAAATATTTTACAAAAAAAATGATAAAGTAGAGGTAGATTACAAATAATCTTTGCTTATCAAAATCAAAAGATTATTTTATAAAAAACAAGAATCACAAAAAAAATCCTGAACTCTCGTTCAGGATTTTCAATTTTATATCATTTATAAAATTAAGAAAGTGCCTTTTTTACTTGGTCCGCTGCTTCTTGAAACTCAACAGCCGATAAAATTGGCATTCCAGAATTATCAATTAATTCTTTGGCAATTTCAGCATTTGTTCCTTGTAAACGAACAATGATTGGTACTTTAATTGCGTCTCCCATATTTTTGTAGGCATCAACAACACCTTGCGCTACTCTATCGCAACGTACAATTCCGCCAAAAATGTTAATCAAAATGGCTTTTACGTTTGGATCTTTTAAGATAATTCTAAAAGCCAATTCCACACGTTTTGCATCGGCAGTTCCACCAACGTCTAGGAAATTAGCTGGTTCAAAACCGGCATATTTTATCAAATCCATGGTTGCCATTGCTAATCCAGCACCGTTTACCATACAACCTACAGTTCCGTCCAAATCTACATAATTCAATCCTGCTTCTTTTGCTTCTACTTCGATTGGGTTTTCTTCACGAACGTCACGCATTTCGGCTAGTTTTGGATGACGAAACAAGGCATTATCATCTAAATTTACTTTAGCATCTACAGCAATTATTTTATTGTCTGACGTTTTCAACACTGGATTAATTTCAAACATCGAAGCATCAGAACCAATATAAGCTTTGTATAAAGCATCAACAAACTGAACCATTTCTTTGAAAGCATTTCCAGAAAGCCCTAAATTAAAAGCAATTCTTCTGGCTTGAAAACCTTGCAAACCTACCGATGGGTCAATTTCTTCGGTAAAGATTAAATGAGGAGTGTGTTCTGCCACTTCTTCGATGTCCATACCACCCTCGGTAGAATACATAATCATATTTCGACCTTTACTTCTATTCAAAACAACCGACATATAAAACTCAGATGTTTCACTTTCTCCTGGATAATAAACATCCTCAGCAATCAAAACTTTATGCACTCTTTTCCCTTCCGCAGAAGTTTGTGGTGTAATTAATTGCATACCGATGATTTGTTCAGCCAATTCCTCTACTTGTTGCAAGTTTTTGGCTAGCTTAACCCCTCCTCCTTTTCCACGTCCGCCTGCGTGAACTTGGGCTTTTATTACGTGCCATCCTGTTCCGGTTTCGGCAGTCAATTGTTTAGCAGCAGCAACAGCTTCTATTGGGTTGCTAGCTACATAACCACGTTGTACTTTTACACCATAGCTGGCTAAAATTTCTTTTCCTTGGTATTCGTGTATGTCCATTATATTTAGTTTTTTTACTTTGATAAAGAGTTACAAACATAGCAAAAATCAACTGAATACAAAACCTTTTTTATTCCAATAAAAATTAGCAATAATTATTGATAGAAAATTTTTAATAAAACAGCAAAAATGATAACAATCTTTCTTTAAAATATAAGTACATGTTAAAATAAAATTGCCATTTCGTTAATTTGAGCGTTCTTGAATGCTCAATTGCTATTTATTGGACATTTTTTTAACATTATAGCAAAAATAAGTTAAACCCAAATTTAAAAATTGATGTCATTAATGAAATTTATATTTTTGTACAAAAAATAACTAGCATGAAAATTAAAGAACAAGGTCTTTATTTGCCAGAATTTGAACATGAAAACTGCGGGGCTGGTTTTATCTGCAACCTTAAAGGCGAGAAAACAAATCAAATCATTCACGATGCATTAGAAATTCTTGTAAAACTAGAACATCGTGGAGGTGTGAGTTCTGACGGGAAAACAGGCGATGGTGCTGGTCTATTAATTGATATACCACACGAATATTTCAATAGAGTTTGTAATTTCAAACTTCCAAATGCTCGAGAATACGCAGTAGGCATGGTCTTTTTACCAAAAGCCGAAAATCAATACGTTTTTTGTAAAAAAATATTTGAAGATGAAATCAAAAACCAAGGATTAACCATTGTAGGATGGAGAGAAGTTCCTGTTGATTCTTCTCAATTAGGTCAAATTGCTTTGGCTTCTGAACCAAAAATTGATCAAATATTCGTTGGTAAAAGCGAAGAAATTGACGATGCAACATTCAAGGCAAAATTATATGCTGCACGTAAAATTACCGAACATACGATTATAAATTCTAAGATATCGGAGAGTTCTTATTTTTATATTCCTAGTTTTTCGACAACAACCTTAATATATAAGGGTATTATTATGCCCGAAGATATTGGTCCTTATTATACCGATTTACAACAAACTGATTTAGTAACTCGTTTGGCGTTAGTTCACCAACGTTTTTCTACCAATACGATGCCTTCTTGGGAATTGGCACAACCGTTTAGATACATTTGTCAAAATGGGGAAATCAATACTTTGCGTGGAAACGTAAGTAGAATGCGTGTTCGTGAAGAAATCATGAAAAGTGACGTTTTTGGCCCACAAATAGACAAATTATTTCCAATCATTATTCCAGGAAAATCAGATTCTGCTTCTATGGATATGGTAGTTGAATTGTTGATGCACACAGGAAGATCATTGCCAGAAGTAATGATGATGATGATTCCAGAAGCTTGGGAAAAACACCAAACCATGTCGCCAGAGCGCAAAGCATTCTACGAATACAATGCGTGTATTATGGAGCCTTGGGATGGACCTGCTTCGGTTCCGTTTTCAGATGGAGATTATGTTGGAGCTTTATTAGATCGTAATGGTTTGAGACCTTCAAGATATACCGTTACCAAAAGCGGGAAATTGATTATGGCATCAGAAATTGGTGTTGTCGATATCGCTCCAGAAGATGTAGAAAGCCACGGAAGGTTAGAACCAGGAAAAATGTTTTTGGTAGATATGAACGAAGGACGCATCATTAATGATGAAGAAATAAAAAGCAAAATTGTATCAGAAAGACCTTATCAAGATTGGTTAAACCAATACAGATTACACCTAAAAGATGTACCTAGTTCATCTGAAGTTTGCTCTATTGAAACCATCGATTTAGCTACAAGAGAACGTTTGTTTAATTACACTTTAGAAGACATTCAAGATGTAATTACTCCAATGGCGCAATCTGGAAAAGAAACGCTAGGTTCTATGGGTACTGATACGCCGTTAGCTGTTTTGTCGGACAGACCACAATTAATTGCTAATTACTTTAAACAATTATTTGCCCAAGTTACTAATCCCCCTTTGGATGGAATTCGTGAAGAAATTGTAACTGATATCAGTTTAAATTTAGGTCAAGACCGAAATATTTTTGATATTTCAAGCAAACAATGCAGAAAATTAAGAATTCAAAATCCGGTAATTTCTAATAAAGATTTAGAAAAAATTAGAGCTATTGCTATCGATCATTTCCATGCCGAAACTTTTTCGATTTTATATCCAAAAGCTAAAGGACTGAATGGTTTAGAAGATGCTTTGGATGCATTGATTATTCAAATCACAAAAGCTGTAGAAAATGGAACTAATATTATCATTTTATCAGACCGAGGAGTTAATAAGGGTTTAGCACCTATCCCTTCTTTATTGGCTTGTTCCTATGTGAATCATCAAATGAACCGTTTGCGCAAGCGTTCTTATTTTGATATTATCATCGAATCTGCTGAACCTCGCGAACCGCATCATTTTGCTACTTTATTCGGATATGGTGCTAGTGCTATCAATCCTTATATGGTAAACGAAATCATCCGTGTTCAAGTTCGCGAAGGATTTATTACCGATATTGACGAAGAAAAAGCAGTCCACAATTTCAATAAAGCCATTGGAAATGGAATTGTAAAAATCATGAACAAAATTGGAATCTCTACTTTACATTCGTATAGAGGTTCTCAAATTTTTGAAATTGTTGGGTTCAATTCTAAATTCGTTCAAAAATACTTCCCATATACCACATCAAGAATTCAAGGTATTGGATTGTATGAAATTGAGAAAGAAATTAGCGAAAGATACAAATATGCTTATCCAGATCATTTAATTTCAAACCGATTAGGTTTAAATATTGGTGGAGAATACAGATGGAGACGTAATGGAGAGCGACACATGTTCAATCCTACTACTATAGCCAAATTACAACAAGCGGTTAGATTGAGTGACCAATCTAGTTACAATGAATATGCAAAAGCCGTAAACGATCAAGCACAAAATTTAATGACCATTCGTGGATTATTCGAATTCGAAAATCTTAATCCAATTCCGCTGAATGAAGTAGAGCCGTGGACTGAAATCGTAAAACGATTTAAAACTGGAGCGATGTCTCTTGGTTCAATTTCGAGAGAAGCGCACGAAAACTTGGCAATTGCTATGAACCGGATTGGTGGAAAATCGAATTCAGGAGAAGGCGGGGAAGACAGAAAACGCTTTCAACCTGATATGAATGGTGACAGCCGAAATTCAGCAATAAAGCAAGTTGCATCTGGAAGATTCGGTGTTACTTCGCATTACCTGACTAGTGCAAAAGAAATTCAAATTAAAATGGCTCAAGGTGCAAAACCAGGAGAAGGTGGACAATTACCAGGCGAAAAAGTAGATCCTTATATTGCTGCCACACGGAACTCAACACCTTATGTTGGATTGATTTCGCCACCGCCGCACCACGATATCTATTCGATCGAAGATCTAGCACAATTAATTTTCGACCTTAAAAATGCCAACAGAGAAGCCCGTATCAATGTGAAACTAGTTTCAGAAGTGGGTGTTGGAACCATTGCTGCTGGAGTTGCTAAAGCAAAAGCAGACGTTGTATTGATTGCAGGATATGATGGTGGAACAGGAGCTTCTCCATTAACATCTTTAAAACACGCAGGTCTTCCTTGGGAACTTGGATTGGCTGAAGCACAACAAACTTTGGTTTTAAACAACCTGAGAAGTAGAATTGTTGTAGAATGTGACGGACAATTAAAAACAGGTCGTGATGTGGCTATTGCCGCTTTATTAGGAGCCGAAGAATTTGGTTTTGCCACTGCACCACTTGTTGCTTCGGGTTGTATTATGATGCGTAAATGTCATTTAAATACATGTCCTGTTGGTATTGCAACACAAGACAAAGATTTGCGTAAAAATTTCAAAGGAACTCCAGAACACGTCATTAATTTCTTTTACTATGTAGCTGAGGAATTAAGAGGTATTATGGCTCAGTTAGGTTTTAGGACTTTGGCCGAAATGGTGGGTCAAACGCATAAAATCAACACCAATAAAGCGATAACGCATTATAAAGCGAAAGGTTTAGATTTATCAGCTATCTTACATACTCCAGACGGATATGGTGAAAGAATCGTTAGAAATACCGAAAAGCAAGATCATAATTTAGAAAATGTTCTTGATTTCCAAATCTTGAAAGATTCGCATCGCGCAATGTACAGAAAAGAAAAAATGACTTTGAATTATCCAATAAATAACACCAATCGTTCAGTTGGAGCTATTGTAAGTAATGAAATTTCAAAAATATACGGATATCTTGGCTTACCAGAAGACACGCTAAAGATCAATTTCACTGGTTCTGCTGGTCAAAGTTTAGGTGCTTTTAGTGCTCACGGATTGACGTTTACAGTAGAAGGAAATACCAATGACTATTTGGGGAAAGGACTTTCTGGAGCTAAATTAATCATCAAGAAACCAGCAAGTGCTACTTTCGTTGCAGAAAACAATATCATTGTCGGTAACGTTTGTTTATTTGGCGCTATCGAAGGACAAGCGTATATTAACGGAATCGCTGGTGAACGTTTTGCCGTTCGTAACTCTGGTGCAACAGCAGTTGTAGAAGGCGTCGGAGATCACGGTTGTGAGTATATGACAGGTGGTAAAATAGTTGTTCTTGGTAAAACTGGAAGGAACTTTGCTGCTGGGATGAGCGGTGGAATAGCATACGTTTATGATCCTGAAAACCAATTTGTAAACGGTTTGTGCAACACAGAATCAATAAATTTTGAAACAATAGAAGGTGCTGATGCTGACGACTTGAAGTCACTAATATCAAAGCATGTTGATTATACAAGCAGTACTAGAGGTACTGAATTGTTAAAGGATTGGACAAACAGCTTAACAAAATTTGTAAAAGTAATGCCTACTGATTATAAAAAAGCGTTGCAACGTATAGAAAAAGAAAAAATGTTAGAAGAATTAACAGCATAATACAATGGGAAAAGTTACAGGTTTTAAAGAATTCGAAAGAGAAGATGAATCCTATATAGCAGTAGAAGAGCGTGTTGCAAATTATAATGAATTTACAGTTCCTCTAAGCGAAGCCGAAATTACAAAACAAGGGTCTCGCTGTATGGATTGCGGAATTCCTTTTTGTCACAGCGGTTGTCCTCTAGGAAATTTGATTCCCGATTTCAATCATATGGTACACCAAGGTGAATGGCAAAAAGCCTCTTGGATACTACATTCAACAAATAATTTTCCAGAGTTCACAGGACGTTTATGTCCTGCACCTTGCGAAAAAGCCTGTGTTTTGGGACTTATAGAAGACCCAGTGTCGATTGAAAATCTAGAAAAAAATATTGTGGAACGTGCATTCAAAGAAGGATGGATTAAACCGCAACCTCCAAAAACAAGAACCGGAAAAACAGTAGCTGTTATCGGCTCAGGACCAGCAGGTTTAGCTGCCGCACAACAATTGAATAGAGCGGGACATTTAGTAACTGTGTTCGAAAGAGATGATGCTGTTGGAGGATTATTGCGCTACGGAATTCCGAATTTCAAAATGGAAAAAGGAATTATTGATCGTCGAATAGCCATTTTAGAAGCAGAAGGAATTACATTCAAAGTAAATACACACGTTGGCGTAAACTATGATATTAATGACTTAAAAGCTTTTGATTCTATTGTTCTTTGCGGTGGAGCAACCGATAGAAGAGGTTTGCCAACTCCTGGTGCTGATGCAGACGGAGTAGTTCAAGCGATGGATTTCTTATCGCAACAAACCAAAGTACTTTTTGGTCAAAAAGTAGAGAACCAAGTGTTGGCAACAGGAAAAGATGTTATTGTAATTGGCGGTGGCGATACAGGTTCTGACTGTGTTGGAACTTCAAATCGTCACGGTGCAAAATCTGTTACCAACTTCGAAATTATGCCTAAACCTCCGGTAGGAAGAAGCGAATCGACTCCTTGGCCTTTTTGGCCTTTACAGTTGAAAACTTCGACTTCGCATAAAGAAGGTTGCGAAAGAAACTGGCTGATTAATACCAAAGAATTCGTTAAAGATGCCAAAGGAAAATTAATCGCTCTGAAAACAGTAAATGTAGAATGGAAAATGGTTTCAGGCCAACGCCCAGAATTAATTGAAGTAGAAGGTTCCGAAAAAACTTGGCCTTGTGATTTAGCTTTGCTTGCACTTGGATTTACGGGTCCTGAAAAAACATTAAGCAGTCAGTTAGGTTTAGAATTGGATTTCAGAAGCAATTATAAAGCGGAATATGGTAAATACCAAACCAATGTTCCAAACATTTTTACAGCTGGCGATATGCGTCGTGGTCAATCTCTAATCGTTTGGGCGATTTCTGAAGGTCGTGAAGCTGCAAGACAAGTTGACTTATACTTAATGGGTTATAGCGATTTACCTACCAAAGAAGGTGGCGATTTGCCTGGAGTTTAATCGTAATTATATATTTTCGGAAGCCCTTGAAAGTAATTTTCAAGGGCTTTTTTTTATAACTATTTCGGAATCTCATATTAATTTAATTACTCCACCACAAAACTGCAGACCAATTAATTATCATTGAAAAACAAATAAAAAACCAAAACAACCGTTACAATTTCATACATTAGAAAAAAAATAAATCAATGCAAACAGAAGCTGTTTTCGAAAATATCGCAAATCGAATTCAAGAAGAAATTCAAAAATCACAAAAATCAATTTATATAGCTATAGCTTGGTTTACCAATAGAAATATCTTCGACAAGTTAGTTTCAAAAGCCCGCGAAGGTTGTCTGGTGCAAGTCATAATTTCAAATGATGAAATCAACAATAATTCAGCTATTGATTTTGAACTACTACAAAATCATAACGGCAAAGTCTATAAAATTGGAAATGGCAACACAGATTTAATGCATAATAAATTTTGTGTGATTGATTACAATACCATAATAACAGGTTCATATAATTGGAGTTACAAAGCTGAAAACAATTTTGAAAACATTGTTATAAATTACAATGACACTTCCCTTGCAGAACAATTTGTAACAGAGTTCATCCAAATTAAAAACAAATACTACCCTGATGAACCAAAGATTGAAAATGATTTTCCTCTTGAAAAAATCATTAAACGTCTTGAAATCTTAAAAAACTTTATTATCCTCGAAGACATTGAAGACTTAAAAAGTGGGACAGCAAAGTTAATTCAATACAATTTTAATGCAGACATTAAAACAATTATTGATGCAATTGTCCAAAAAGAATACTCAACAGCTATTGCTAAAATTCAAATATTCATTAATTCCTATCAACAGTTATCGATCTGGAAAGACCCCGAAGTAGCTGGTTTGAAATTAGAAATTAAAACGTTGGAAAACCAACTCAATGCGTTTGATAATGAAAAGATTGAATTAGAAAAACTTTTGTCTGATTTTCAACACCGTCACACTATTGAGTTAGGAGAAATTATTTTAAAAATTCTGAAACTACGTAAAATAAAATATAAAGAACATGATAAAAAAGCAAAAGAAACCGAAGACGATTTCAATCAATATAACGAACAGCTTGAAAATGAAAAAGACAAACACCAGTTTGAACTTAATGAAGACGAACGAAAAGAACTCAAAAACAATTTCCGTAAAGCCTCTACACTTTGCCATCCAGACAAAGTAACCGAAGAACAAAAATCCGAAGCCGAAAAAGTGTTTATAGAACTTAAAAAGGCTTATGACCAACACGACCTCGAAAAAGTAAAACGTATACTAAAAGATTTGCAAAAAGGAAAATCTTTCCGTTCGCAATCAGATACCATTTCCGAAAAAGAACTACTAAAAGAAATGGTAGAAAAATTGCGTAAAAAATTGCATCAACTTGAAAAAGAAATAATCACGATTAAAGAAAGTGAAACGTTTTCGACCATTAATGCCATTCCTGTTTGGGATACTTATTTTAACGAAACCAAAACCCAACTTGAACAAGAACTGCAAAGCCTAAACCTAGAATTAGAAAGTTAAACCAATGAACAAAAACAATCAACTTATACCTAAATCTAAAATAAGTCTTATCCCAAAAGTTGCAACTACTTTGAGTATTACAAACAAGCTTATAATTGAAAGCAATCGATCAATGGTTATGGAAATTTTTATAAAAAATCCCGAACTGTTTTTAAGCTTGATTTCAAAATTTTATTCATTGCATATTGAATTAATTGAAACACATAAAGAAAAATGGTATTGGCATCGCTTAAGTAGTAATGAATCGATAATTTGGTCTGAAATACTTATTGGAAAATTCAAAGGTAAATGGGATTGGGAAAAATTAAGTAAAAATAAAAAGCTTCCGTGGTCTATTGAATTGATTGAAAAATATCAAGAAAATTGGGATTGGTATTCAATAAATCAGAACGAATCAATACATTGGTCTATCGAATTGATTGAAATGCTTGAAGACAAGTGCCATTGGGAAACAATTAGATATAGTGAATTTATTGAGTTTTCTTTTAAATTAATTGAAAGATTTGAAGACAAAGGAGTAAGTTCCGTTTTATATTCAATTAAAGATATTCCGTGGTCAATTGAATTAATTGATAAGATAGATGAAAAATGGGGCGTATCTGTTTTAAGTGACATCGAATCTGTTCCTTGGACTATAGAAATAATAGATAAATTTATAGATAAATGGGATTGGAGTAGATTAAGTGCAAATGAAAATCTTCCGTGGTCTATAATGTTTATTGAAAAATATGAAGATAAATGGAATTGGACACATTTAAGCAACAACAAAAGAGTTTTATGGAATATTGAATTAATTGAAAAATATGAATACAAATGGAATTGGGATAATTTAATTTTCAGGTATCAACCATTTTCTATAGAATTTATAGAGAAATTTGGAGATAAATTGGGGTGGTACCATTTAAGTTCTAGTGCATACATTAATTGGTCAACTGAAATTGTCAAAAAATACAAAAATAAATGGGATTGGAATGCATTGAGTTGGAATGATACAATTTCTTTTTCTTTAAATTTATTAGATGAATTTAAAGACAATTGGGATTGGGAAGCTTTAAGTAATAGTTATGATTTGCCCTGGTCAATTGAATTTATAAAAATGTATGAAGACAAATGGGATTGGGAAGCTTTAAGTGAAAATGAATCTATACCTTGGTCTAATGAATTATATCATAAATATGAAGGTAAATGGAATCCACAATCTTTAAGATGGAATGTTTCTAATCTCTGTGTTGTTCCTCAAAATGATCATGATAAATATGAAGAAGGCGATGTTTATGACGAAGACGAATTTAATGACGAAGATTCTCGAATTTTTTGGAAGAATAGCGAAATACTTTCATTTATCGGGTTAATAGAAAATTATGAAATAATTGAGAAATGTAAAGATATATGGGGTTATGACGAATGGTTTAGTATAAGTAAAAACAAAGCCCTTTCCTGGTCTTTAGAATTAATTGAAAAATATGAAGACAAATGGGATTGGGAAGAATTAAGCAAAAACAAATCTATTCCTTGGAGTCTAAATTTTATTAATAAATATTCTGATAAATTAAGTTGTTCTGGATCTATCTGGAATACCTTGAAACCATATATTGATGATGAATTGATAGAGGAGGTTTTTAAGAAAATTGAAAATCAATAAAAGTAATGGGGTTTTAAAACCCCATTACTTTTTACTTAACAGTTATCAGAAATTAACAAATGTAATACCCTAATTGAATCCAATGACTTAATCGATAGCTAACTACTTTCTCTTCTAAATTCTTATTTGAAGATTCGACGAATACCATAACCTCATTATAATTTTCCATATAATAAGATGTAACAATCTTAAAATATTCATCTGTTAAAGGGTTGTAAATTTCATCTCCTAATCTAAATTCGCTGTTTTCATCAATAATTTTTTTCGTAATACTTTTGTTTTACTCAACAAACTTACTTGCTCTCTTATTATATTTAAGATTGCTTATTACTAAAACACATACTACGTGAGTTTCCCATTCCAGTAATTCTTGATTTTTTTATATATTTACATCACAACAAAGCCGATTCTATAATAACCTAACCTACAACCCAAACCTAATTTCATAAAGGATGAATACTGGCGAAATACTCATTTATCAAACCCAAGAAGGCAAGGTAAAACTTAGCGTTACCTACAAAGATGATAATTTTTGGCTTTCACAAAAATTAATTGCGCAACTATTTGATTGTAGTACTGATAACGTTTCACTGCACCTAAAAAATATATTTGCTAGTGGCGAATTATTGCCAAATTCAGTTACCGAGGATTTCTCGGCAACTGCCAATGATGGTAAAAATTATAAAACAAAATTTTACAACCTCGATGCTATTATTGCGGTTGGTTATAGAGTAAACTCCAAACAAGCCACTCAATTCCGTATTTGGGCAACACAAACTCTAAAAGAATTTATCATCAAAGGTTTTGTCTTGAATGATGAAATGCTCAAAAACGGCAAACCTTTTGGCAAAGATTACTTCGACGAATTACTGGAACGCATTCGAGAGATTCGCTCCAGCGAACGCAGGCTGTATCAAAAACTAGGCGATATTTTTCAACAATGCAGCGCCGATTATAGTAAAGATTCCGAAGCGGCAAAACAGTTTTATAAAATGGTACAAAACAAATTGCATTTTGCCATTACGGGTCAAACTGCCGCCGAAATAGTCTATAATAGAGTAGATAAAGAAAAAGATTTTATGGGACTCACCTCTTGGAAAAATGCTCCCGAAGGGAAAATTTTGAAAACTGATGTTACGATAGCCAAAAATTATTTGCAAGAAAACGAAATTGGCGATTTGAATTTATTGGTAAGTGCCTATTTGGATTTGGCTGAATTTCAAGCAAGACGAAACCAATTGATGAATATGAACGACTGGCTGGAGCGAACCAACAAATTTTTAGAAAGCAATAGTCTGGATGTTTTGCCCAATGCGGGGAGTATTTCGCACGAAGAAGCTGTTGAAAAAGCACATTCTGAATATGAGCAATTCCGAATAGAACAGGATAAAAAATACCTTTCTGATTTAGATATTGAAATCTCGAAATTAAAGCCGTAAAAGACAATTGTTTTCTGTTTTATTACCAATGAAATTAATGCTAATTTCTTATAATGCTATTGCTAATTCAGTAATAGAAAAAATTGTTTTTAGCATCAAACTGAACTTTAAACGAATCCTCTCTTTTTGTAAAAATGAAAAATGGAGTAGCAAAACAACAAAATCAATAGGATTTTAAGATTGTATGTTAACTAAGTAAGGTGGTTATTTGCCTAGAGTTTGATCGTAATTATATATTTTCAAAAGCCCTTGCGAGTAATTTTCAATGGCTTTTTTGTTTAAAATTTTACAAATTTCAACTCAATAAGTTTGATTACAAACATTTTGTTACAATTTGTTAGTTTTTTATTATTTCTTGTATGAATCGATAAAGAGTAATAAATTTGCCAAAAATGTAGAACGATGCAAGCAAAAGATTTAGTACAATTAGCAGAACAATTTGGTAGTCCATTATATGTATATGATGCGGCAAAAATCCAATCTCAATACCAAAGGTTAACAAAAGCATTTTCGAAGGTAGAAAAATTGCGTATTAATTATGCAATGAAAGCCTTGTCAAACATAGCAATTCTCGAATTATTAAGAGATATGGGTTCTTGTTTAGATGCTGTTTCTATTCAAGAAGTACAACTTGGACTTCACGCAGGATATTCTCCTGACCAGATATTTTTCACTCCAAATGGTGTTTCTCTAGAAGAAATCGAGGAAGTTTCGGCAATGGGAGTTCAAATCAATATTGATAATTTATCGATTTTGGAGCAATTTGGAACAAAATATCCAAAAGTTCCGGTTTGTATTCGTATCAATCCACACGTAATGGCTGGTGGAAACACTAATATTTCTGTAGGACATATCGATAGTAAATTTGGTATTTCCATTCATCAATTGCCGCATTTGTTGCGCATTGTTGAAAATACAAAAATGCACATCGTGGGAATCCACATGCACACGGGTTCTGATATTTTGGATATTGAGGTATTTTTATATGCTGCCGAAATCTTATTTGATGTGGCGAAAAACTTCAAAGAACTTGAATTTCTTGACTTTGGAAGCGGATTTAAAGTGCCATACAAAAAAGACGACATCGAAACTGACATTGAAGAATTAGGCAAAAAATTGTCAAAAAGATTCAATTCTTTCTGTGCGGAATACGGAAAAGATTTGACCCTAATATTCGAACCAGGAAAATTCCTAGTGAGCGAAGCAGGTTATTTCTTGGCGAAGGTAAATGTGGTAAAACAAACTACTTCAACCGTTTTTGCTGGCATTGACAGCGGTTTCAACCATTTGATTCGTCCAATGTTTTACGGTTCGCAACATCATATCGAAAACATTTCGAACCCAAAAGGAAAAGAACGTTTCTATTCTGTCGTAGGATATATTTGCGAAACAGATACCTTTGCCAACAACCGCAGAATTGCCGAAATTAACGAAGGTGATGTTCTAAGCTTTAGAAATGCAGGAGCGTATTGCTTCTCAATGGCATCTAATTATAATTCGAGATACAAACCTGCTGAAGTTTTATGGCTCAACGGTCAAGGAATCTTAATAAGAGCGAGAGAAACCTTCGAAGATTTACTCAAAAATCAAATTTCATTGCCGGTAGAAACGGCAACGGTTTAATAAATTTAGAATCCCATTTCAATGAAAAACGAAATGGGATTTTTTTTCGAGAATGTGAAAATTTTTAAATCAAAATCTATTTCTCCCCTAAAATTTCGGTCAAAACCTTTCCTTCTGTACCGTTTGGCATCTCCAATTTGAGTTTTAATGCTAACGTTGGCGCAATTTCAGTTATTTCCTTTTTATCGAAACTTTCTCCTGCCTTTATTTTCCAACCATAAAAAAGCAATGGCGCGTGTGTGTCATAAGCATAAGGTGTTCCGTGAGAAGTTCCAGTTGCACCATATTCTATATATCCGGGTTTGTCTAGCACAACCAAATCACCGTTTTGGGAAACATCATAACCGTTTTTGATAAAATTTAAGAAATAATCGTTTCCTGTCGAAGCCAAAATTTCTTCTTCAGTATAAACCCGTTTTACTTGCTCCTGAGTCATTAAATAATCCTTGAAAGTTTGTTTTACTTTGGATAATTCCAAACCCTTGGATTTGATTATTTCCTTATTAAAATAAACATTAAAATTTGAATATTCCACTACTAGATTTTCACCAAAAGTTGCAGTAGAAAACTCTTTAATCCCTTTAGAGATATCCTTTGATGGAACATTTTTTACATTGTATTTATGGTCTTTTAAATGAGTTGCATTTTCAGCACATGCGTGATCGGCAGTTAAGAAAAGTAAATAATTATCCTTGCCTACTGTTTTGTCTAAATAGTTCAAAAAGTCAGCAATAGTTAAGTCCAATCGCAAATACGTATCTTGCAATTCCATTGATCTAGGCCCTAGAATATGACCAACATAATCAGTAGAAGAGAAACTAACAGTCAGGAAATCGGTTATATTGTCTTTTCCTAATTCTTCTTTTTCGATAGCTTTTTTAGCAAAATCAGCCAATAAATCATTCCCAAAAGGAGTAGAGCGCATTACTTCGGCACCTTGCTTATCATACATTTGCTTCAGATTGTACGGAAAAACTGGTTTGTCAGAATTGTATAATTTACCTTCATACGGATTGTCATCTTGCAAACTTTCGTTATAATCAGTCGCTGGTTTCAATAAGCTCCAACCATTATTGATATACGACATATAGTTTTTCTCGTTATTGAATTGAGTTACCCAGTTTGGTAGTGTTGCACCATAAAATGTACTTGAAATAAACGCTCCTGTTCCACTGTACCAAAATGCCCAATTTGCAAAATGGCCTGCTGGCAAAATAGCGCCACGATCTTTCAAACTCATCCCAATTACTTTGCCTTGGAAATTGGTTCCCAATCGCAATTCGTCAGTAATGGTAGTGCTTAAGAGATTTTTTGGAGACATTGCTCCTTCTTTATCTGTTCCGTCACCAATGGTTTTCACAGAAGCATCATCAGTACAGTACATCGATTTTCCTAACTTTCGACTAAACCAATCATTACCGACAATTCCATTGACAGTTGGTGTGGCTCCAGTGTAAATAGAGGCGTGTCCAGGTCCAGTATATGTGGGCATATAATTGAAATTGGCATTATGAAAAACAAATCCCTTTTCCATCAAACGCTTGAAACCATTTGGAGAAAAATCATCTGAAAAACGATATAAATATTCCATTTTCATTTGATCAACAACTATTCCAACTACTAATTTTGGTCGTTGTTGCGCTTGAACATTCGAAATTATAACCAAGGTGAACAACAAAAATAACTTTTTCATGTATGTGAATTTTATTAGTACAAAAATACAGATTCGAATTGTAGAAACTGAACTGGCCAGAGATTTTTTGGATAGAATTAATAGTATCTTAACCCAACAAATTATTTTAAATTGAAGATATTATAAAGTATGATTCTATCTTCATAATTGATGTAAAGTTGCTTCCTATTGTCTTGCTTTTTCCTAGTAATAATAGAAAGTGTACAATCTTCGCCATTATTGTCTTTGCAGGTAAATGCATAAACACTATCGGTTTCGCTTTCTTCTAAAGGGATATAATCTATAATTTCGAACAATTGAATAACCTCTGAATACACCACAATTCGGCTTTTGTCAGTGTCTAGTTTTACAAAAATATTTACTAATTTTAAATCAGACCATTTTCCCCACTTTCCTCTTTGGTCTTTCTGCATAACGCTCAAACCCGAAGTTTTGAATTTGTATATTTGACCGTAAGATTGGTTCAATGTCAATGTGAAGAATGCCAGAATTGTAATTATTTTAATTTTAGTCATTTGCTATAAAATTGTAACTGTTCAAAAGTACTAAAATTTGGAACTAGAAATCGAATTTCTCAACTTCTTTTCTAGCCAGATTATAATCAGTAATCATTTCCTCAATGATTTTTGCGGCTGGTTTTATCGTGTGAATCAATCCTGCAATTTGGCCAATTTCGAGTTCGCCGTCATCCAAATCGCCTTCAAACATTCCTAGCTTGGCTCTTGCCCTGCCCAAAAGTTCCGACAAATCTTCTTTGGTTGGACATTTGGCATACAAATCTTGAACGTCCTGGTAAAATTTATTTTTAATCAAACGAACAGGAGCTAATTCTTTTAAGGTGAGTTGCGTTTCTCCTTCCTTGGTTTCCAGAATTCTGTTTTTGAAATTTTCGTGTGCCGAAGATTCTACCGAAGCAGCAAAACGACTTCCGACTTGCACTCCATCTGCTCCAAGAACCATTGCAGCAAGCATTCCTCGACCAGATGCAATTCCTCCGGCAGCAATAAGTGGAATTTTGATATTTTCCTTCACCATTGGAATCAAGGTAAAAGTGGTAGTTTCTTCTCTTCCGTTATGTCCGCCGGCTTCAAATCCTTCTGCAACAATGGCATCCACTCCCGCCTCTTGCGCTTTCAATGCAAAAACCGAACTACTCACCACGTGAACTACGATTATTCCTTTTTCCTTCAAAAAAGAAGTCCAAGTTTTTGGATTTCCTGCCGATGTAAAAATGATTTTCACGCCTTCTTCGACAATAATATTGATGATTTCCTCGATGTTCGCATACAACATCGGGACATTGACACCAAAAGGTTTATCGGTAGCTTTTTTACATTTTTGAATGTGTTCCCGCAGCACTTCTGGATACATCGAGCCTGCTCCAATCAATCCCAAACCACCAGCATTACTAACAGCGCTTGCTAATTTATAACCCGAATTCCAAATCATTCCTCCTTGAATAATTGGGTATTTGACGTTGAAAAGTTGGGTAATTTTATTCATTGAATTCTCAAATTACTGTTTAATAATTTTTCCGCTTTTAGAAAAACCATTCGATTCAATTTTATAGAAATAGATGCCACTATTCAAAGATGTTAAGGAAATAGTTGGTGATTGATTGGAAATATTTTTCTCCAAAACTTTTTGTCCTAAAATCGTATAAATGGCAATAGTTTTTACATCGGATTTATTGGGCAAAGTGACAGAAATTGAATCATGGGTTGGATTTGGATAAACATTAAAATCAGTTTTCGAAAAATCAGTAACCGACAATCCATTGGCTAAAGCCAAATTAAAATCAGGAATTCCATAACCGAATTTTGGTTGCGATTTAAGTATTGGATTAAAATTATCTGAAGATTGCTGAATTAATTGTTTGATTTGTTGAGCTGTTTTGCCGGGTAAAGCTTGCCACAAACAAGCCACCATTCCGGAAGTTATAGGACAAGAAAATGACGTTCCACTTCCAGTAACTAGATTTCCAGCTGGATCTGACAATACTACACTTTGTCCTTGAGCCATCACATCTGGTTTTACTCGACCGTCATAACTTGGACCAATTGAACTAAACAAAGCATAGTTTTCATCGGCTTGTACAGCACCAACGGCAATTACATTTTTGGCCTCGGCGGGAATTCCAATGTGTGGCTCTGTTTCCTGACCTTCATTTCCGGCACTTGCGACCACAATAATTCCTTTTTCAAAAGCTATATTGGCTCCTTGCGATGCAAAAGCTAAATTCCCTGTCATATCCGAATAAATGTGACTATAACTGGGATTATCATAACCAAAATAGCCTAATGAAGTAGAAATAATATCAACTCCTACTCTATCGGCTTCTTCGGCGGCTTCGACCCAATTCGATTCTTCGACAGGATTTTCAGAATAGGGAAATGCAGAAATAGCATCCTCAGTTATATACAAATAATACTTCGCATCTGGAGCTGTTCCTACTAATTGTCCATCAACAAAACCTCCCATTGAAGACAAAACATAGGTTCCGTGATTGTGGCCAGCATAATAATTACTTCTTTTATTAATAAAATCATAGCCACCAAGAATTTGATTGTTGTTTCTTAACCTCTGAAAAGGAAGTGCGGAATCTACTCCGGGAAAACCTGAATCCATAACCGCTATTATTTTTCCGGAGCCTGTGTAATCCATTTGATGCAACAAATGTCCGTTGAGCATTTGAATTTGATTTGCAGAAATACCATAGTTGAATGTAACAGCGCTTTCCATCGTTTTATTTACAGGCTTGAATTTTAATTTTGCTTTGGTTTTATTGGCAGAACTATTCAAACTCTTGTCGGCAAAATCAACTTTCAATACAGAAGACAATAATTTCAGAGCATTAATATTAGCCACAGAACCCCGAACGTGAACACAATTCAACCATTTAGATTTGGCTTTTACAATAATTCCAGATGAATTGGTTACCTGATTAATATAGGGTTGGTAAATAGGCACATCTTTTAGATCCAAAGCAATTCCTTGGGCTGTTCTTCTGTCCAAAGCTCTCTGAGAAAGTATGGTCAATGGATTTTCGAGGTCTGTTGTCGAATTGGGTTTATCTTTAAAATATACCCAAGCATCTTCTTGTGAAAAACCAACAAAACTGGAAACTAAAAACAGCAAAAGGATAATTTTTTTCATATATTTTATTTTAAATTAAAGACTAATTTTAAGCAATAACTCCCGAACCAACTAATTCATCGTCTAAATACCAAGCCACGAATTGTCCTTCGGTGATGGCGGATTGTGGTTCTTCAAATGCTACATACATTCCACTTTCGAATTGGTATAAAGTCGCTTTTTGCAAAGGTTGACGGTAGCGAATTCGTGCCATTACTTCCCTTGTATCTGCATTGGCTAGAGCTAAATCAGTGCGAATCCAATGCACTTCGGATTTTTCGATAAACAACGCTTTCTTAAACAATCCAAGATGATGACTACTTAAACCGGTATAAATTGTATTGGTCAATACATTGGTGGAAATGATAAACAAAGGATCGGTTGTCCCACCAACATTGAGACCTTTTCTTTGTCCAATAGTAAAATAATGTGCACCTTGGTGTTTGCCCACCACTTTCCCCATTTCTGGAGTGTAGTCTATTTTTTTAGAGTCGAAAGCTAAAGATTCTTCTAAAGAAAGATTAGCTCCTTTTTCTAAAGTATAAACCGGATCGTTTTTGTCGATTTGGTAAATCAAACCTTCTTTGGGTTGTAATTTTTGTTGCAGAAACTCAGGCAATCTTACTTTTCCAATGAAACACAAGCCTTGCGAATCTTTCTTTTCGGCGGTAACCAAATCCAATTCTAAAGCAATTTCGCGCACTTCGGGTTTTGTTAATTCTCCAATTGGGAATAAGGATTTCGCCAATTGCTCTTGCGATAATTGACATAGAAAATACGATTGATCTTTATTAGTATCGGCTCCAGCCAAAAGTTGGTACACTTTTTCGCCATTAACTTCGGTTTCTCCTTTTCGGCAATAATGACCTGTTGCCACATAATCGGCACCAAGACTTAAAGCGATTTTCATAAAAACATCAAATTTTATTTCGCGATTGCAAAGAACATCGGGGTTTGGAGTTCGCCCTTTTTCGTATTCGTTGAACATATAGTCCACGATTTTTTCTTTGTATTCTTCGCTTAAATCCACGGTTTGGAAAGGAATTCCCAGTTTTTCGGCAACCAATAAAGCATCATTGCTGTCTTCGAGCCACGGACAATCGTTAGAAATTGTAACCGAGTCGTCGTGCCAATTTTTCATAAAAAGACCTATGACTTCATAGCCTTGCTGCTGCAATAAATACGCCGCAACACTCGAATCTACACCACCTGAAAGCCCAACAACTACACGTTTCATTTTGAAATAATTATAATTTTATCAGGGGCAAAGTTACAAAGATTTACGGCAGGTTTGTTGAAAAAATTTACCGCACACGAGCGATAGCGAACTAACAAAGTAAAAGCACAAAGTATATTTCCTGATTGTACTATTTAAGTTCAAAAAGAAGAGAAATAAGACTAATTTGTTTTAGCTTTCGAAATATTTTTGGGAAAACTCATATTCTCTTCTTTAACCAATTTTCCTTTCTCGAAAAACTGCCAAATTCCGGCTTTTTTTCCATTGACAAATTTCCCTTTTGAAACTATATTTCCATCGTCAGGATCTCTGAAAATGGCTAATCCATCAAATTGATCATTTTTATAATTGGATTCTTCAATGATGATTCCCGCCTCGGTATATCTTTTGTAAAATCCGTTTTTCTGGTTGTTTTTATAGTTAATTTCCTCGGCAATCTTTCCGCTGGGATAAAAAACGGAACGCAAGCCTTCTAAATTTCCTTTGCTATAATTTTCAATAGTCATTACCATTTTAGAGGCTTTGTGATAATACTTCCATTGACCTTCGTATAATTTATTGACCACTTTACCTTCGCTTACTTTATTTTTGAGTTGATCATACACAATTGTAAAAGCAGAATTGTCTTTGGAATTGAATTCTCGGGTAGCAATAATTCTTTTGGTTTTGGTATTATCAAAGAAAGTAAAAATGCCCACTTCTTTTCCGTGCTCGAAAGTGCCTTCGTATTTTGGGTTTTTGGTATCTTCATAGACTCCTTTCCAAAGGCCGTCTTTGTTGCCTTTATCGTCCAATTTGTTATAAAGATTCTGTGCCTGAATACCAAAAATATTTAAACAAATCAAAACCCAAAAACTATTTTTGTACAATGTTTTCATAGAGGTAATTTCGTAATTTACTTTGAGTTAGTACTAATTCGATTTACATTGAAGTGATCTAAAAAATGATTATTTACAACGAATGGTAAATTAAATGCTTTTATAAATGTTTTTATAATTTCGGGTGATAAAATCAAAGGCTGAACTGAGCACATTTCCCATAGATTTCGCCCTTTTGAAATTGATATCATGAGTTAAACGGTATAATTCTAACTTTAATTGTTCAACATGACTATCAGGAGCAATATTGTCATTTCCCATAATGTGCAATAATTTATTAACTCGGTTTTGGCTAGAAAAAATTCGTTTGGCCAAAGCCGCTCTTTCCTCATTTTTATACTGTTCGATAGAACTATTTTCCAATTTATCTTTTACTAATTTTACCATTGGATAATTCTCTTTAAAAAATTGTGGTCGATATACTTTCAAATTTCCCTCGTAACATTGTTGGTCAAAATCTATTGGACGAATTTTAAAAACTACTTGGTCAAAATCGTGAATGGGTACAATAACATAGTTGTAAGCCCTCATATCACCTAACAGCCTAATCATACAACGCTCATTGAATTTGACAAACTCCTTTGCAATTTGCGCTTTTTCGACCTCAGAACAATCTTTTAAAAGTGTCTCCATAAAAACATCGCCGGGAATTCCCATAATATGCCCTTCGATTAAAGTGTCTTTATAAACCAAAAAATCGATTTTGTCTGGCGAAAGTATATGTTCTAATTCTAAGCCATACACTCGAGAGGCATCGGCTTTTTTTACATAAAAATAAGTATAATTGTCGTTGAGAATATTTCTGACTTTAACTCGGAAGGGTTTTGAGTTTCCAAATGTGCAAAAATCAATAGCATCAACATTCAAAAATTTTATGATATCCGTATTTCCATCTGAATGAAGGTAAGAGTAAATTTTTTTTAGATTCAAATCAATTTCAGCTCTCTCAAACTCACTATAATATACCCTAACCCACAAAGTATCAACATCTTTTTTATCAAAAACATTGATAGAACCCGAGAACCGCAACAAATCATCATAAAATATTGAAACTTTTGACACCCGATCAAATCGCTGCAAATAGTCTAAAAAGGGAGAAATTATAGGGTAAGAAGGTTTCTTGAAAACCATTAATTGCTCTTCATCCATTTTGAAATAATTTTAAACAAAATTACATTATTATCGCAAGTTAATTCAAAATTTAAGAAATGAAATAATCAACTTCTGTAGTTCTTGATGATAAAATTTGATACTTGAATAAAATGCAGTTTTATAGTATCTTTGCGAAACTATGAAATGGAGACAAACAATTGTATTTTTTTGCTTAATTTGCTGCAACACCTTCCTGGTAACTGCCCAAAATATAACTGTTGATGATTCTTATACGGCCCAACAACTTGTTGAAAATGTTTTGGTAAACAGCTCCTGCGCTAAGGTTTCGAATTTTTCTGCTACAGGCGATTCATTCCCAGTTAGTCAAAATAGTTATGGTTATTTTACTAGTACTGGAGGTAGTTTCCCATTTACCGATGGTGTGGTTTTGAGCACACAATATGCCAAAAAATCTGTAGGTCCGTATATTTTTGACAAAGGCAACGACAATGATGGCAGTTGGTCAGGCGATCTTGATTTGAACCGAGTATTAGGAATTTCATCCGTTACAGCAACGGTTTTAGAGTTCGATTTTGTACCCTTAACTAATTTTTTGAGTTTTGATTATCTCTTTGCTTCCACAGAATATGCTGGTACAGGTTCCTGTAATTATACTGATGCATTTGCTTTTTTAATAAAAGAAAACAGCCCAAGTGCGGTTTATACCAATCTGGCGGTAATTCCA
>CAMBHH010000001.1 GCA_945866505.1 Flavobacterium psychrophilum | reverse complement strand
GAAAAAAATTACTAAGCTTTTGAATTATGATAGGTTATTTTTTAAATTCCTTCATCAATAACTTAAAGGGTTTTCTTTAATACCCATTAGGATATTTTTTTACACTTAAAAACGCTTTAAAGAGAACAAAATATGGCAATTATTATTGCCAAATAGCACACAGAAGACTTTATTCATATTATATTTAATTATCTATACTTTATATAATTTAATTAATATTTTTTATAAACATCTCTTTACTATCAATAAAATTATACTAACCTATAATAATTTTAGTAACACTATATATATTTTTATATACACTCTGCAAAATTTAACTTTTATAATTTGTTTATATATTTGTTCTTTATAAACTATTATTAACAAGATCTCAAATCATTAAACCTAGGCATAATGATTATGAAATAATTACATATATTTGCTGTTGTGCTATCTAATTAAGTATTTGAATTTATTTAGATCACGGAACAAACGCAACACTAACTATTCCATTTTATAATTGATGAAAGGATATCAAAAAAATACGGTCAAAATGATACGTGCCATTAGTGCATATCTCAATTCAAATATTGATATTATTGAATCAAGTGTACCAATAATGACAACTAAAGCATTATTCGACCAGAAGTTTGCTGATTTAATAGACCATTTTATCATTCAATACCAAGACAACACTGGATATGCAATAGATAAAAAACAAAAAAGAAAGGCAGTAGAGGAAAAAACACTAGGTTTAAGCGCTGCGCTTTGTGCCTATGCGAATATTAACGGAAATTTTACATTGCTAAATGAAAGTCGCTTCACAGTTACAACTCTCAAAACCGTAAGCACTCCTAAGCTTGATGAAATTACTACTAATTTAATTATTAATTTAGAGCAATATTTGCCGAATTTGCATGCATATGGAGTTGATTCGAAGAAGATATACGATTTTAAGAAATCTATTGCGATTTTTACCGAATCAATAAACAAACCTATTGAGAGCATTAAAATCAGGCACAGATCCACTACTACCATTGCAAAACTGCTTCCCGAAATTTCCAATTTGCTTAAAGGCAACTTAGATTACAACATTCGTGCTTTAGGAGTTGATTTTCCATCCTTCGTTACCGAATATTTTAAAATAAGACGCATAGGAAAAACACCCAGAAAGTCACTAGATTTAGTAGTGAAAACAATTAGCTCCTCTAGTCAAGAAGCTATAGAAAAAGCAAAAGTCCAAATTATTGACACAAAAATTTCTCGGTTTTCGGGAAAAAAGGGCAGAAATATCTTTATGGATTTTAAAGCCGGACAATACAAGCTTCTTGTGACACATCCCGGTTATGAGCCTGCAACAATCGATTTTACAATCGTAGACAAAGAAACTACAACTGTAGTAGTGGCATTAGAAAACAAGACAAAACTTTAGCTTTCAATAATCTTGTACAACCTAAATGCATTCATTTCTATCCATAGCTCATCGAGGAGTATCAAGTTACAAACCCGAAAACACACTAATTGCTTTCCAAAAAGCAATTGATCTTAACGTAGACGGAATCGAACTCGACGTGCATTTGAGTTCAGATGGGGAAATAATGGTAATTCATGACGAAACCATTGACCGAACTACGAATGGAAAAGGATTTGTCAAAAATTTCACTTCTTTACAATTAAAAAAATTGGAAATCCCAACTTTAATCGAGGTCTTAGACTTGGTTAACCGCAAATGTTTTATCAATATCGAACTCAAAGGAATTGGCAGCCTGTCACCCACTGCCGACTTAATTTTACATTACATTTTTGATAAAAACTGGGATTACAATGATTTTCTGGTTTCAAGTTTCGATTGGAAAATGTTGGAAGAAGTTCATTTGTTAAATCCAAAAATCAGAATTGGTGTTTTAACAGAAGAATCTGTTGAAGAAGCTTTGGCTTTCGCCAAAAGTATAAATGCCTTTTCCATTCATCCCGATTATATATTACTAACGGAAGAAAATGTAACTTTGATGCAGAAAAACGGCTTCGAGGTTTATCCTTGGACGGTGAATTCAGCAGCAGACATTAAAAAAATAAAATCATTCAACGTAAATGGAATCATTTCCGATTGTCCAGATAGAATATGAACCAGAATTTTGACATTATAATTGTAGGTGGCGGTGCAGCGGGATTTTTTACTGCAATTAATATTGTGGAGAAAAATCCAAAACTAAAAGTAGCCATTCTCGAACGTGGAAACGAAGTTTTAAACAAAGTTAGAATTTCTGGTGGAGGAAGATGCAATGTAACGCACGCTTGTTTTGAACCTAACGAATTGGTAAAATTTTATCCACGTGGTGAGAAAGAATTGCGTGGTCCTTTCCATCAATTTTGCTCTGGCGACACTGTGGAATGGTTCAGCAATCACGGTGTGGAACTCAAAATTGAAGAAGATGGCCGAATGTTTCCAGTTTCGAATTCGTCTCAAACTATAATTGATTGTTTTCTCCACTGTACTCAAAAATTAGGAATTACGGTTTTGACAGGACAAAGTGTCCAATCGATTTTCAAAAAAGATGATTTTTGGAAAGTTGAAACCCAAACCGACAATTATATTACAGAAAAACTAATACTTGCCACAGGAAGCAATCCAAAAATCTGGGAAATGCTGCAAACTTTTGGTCACGCCATTGTGAATCCTGTTCCTTCCTTGTTTACTTTCAACATCAAAGATTCGCGAATAAAGGATTTACCGGGAGTTTCGGCAATCGTTTCGGTAAAAGTAAAAGACACTAAACTAATTTCAACTGGCCCTTTGTTAATAACGCATTGGGGAATGAGTGGTCCAGCGATTTTAAAATTATCAGCTTGGGGCGCTCGAATATTATCCGAAAAGAATTATCAATTTACTATTTTGATTAATTGGCTAAATGACGTTGAAGTTGAAGAGGCTGAAAAAATCCTCAAAGATTTAAAACAAGAACACACCAAAAAAACAGTTTCCAAAAAATCCCCATTCGACTTCCCGAATAGACTTTGGGAAACCTTGGTTTTGGCTTCAAATATTCAAGAGGAAACTAAATGGGCGGATTTATCTAAAATTCAACTGCAAAACTTAGCCAATCAATTGACGAATTCTAGTTTTCAAGTCAATGGAAAAAGTACTTTCAAGGAAGAATTTGTAACGGCTGGAGGTATTGACTTAAAGGAAATCAACTTCAAAACTATGCAAAGCAAATTACATCAGAACCTTTATTTTGCCGGAGAAATATTGAATATTGATGCGGTCACAGGAGGTTTTAACTTTCAAAACGCTTGGACAAGTGGATATATTTTAGCTAATTCATTTTAACTTTAATTTAAATAATTGTATTTTTGATTCAAATTATGTATATCCTAAATAATTATTAAATGAAATAATTGTAAAATACCTATTTAAGTTATTTCTTTACATTTCTAATTTACATTAACATCACATATTAATTGTCAATGAAAAAATTCTATCTTTTTAGTTTCGTATTTTTAAGTTTATTCTCATATGGTCAAGAATTTGTAGAGTTTGCTTCGGGAATTAAAATTAATACTACTATATACAATATTACGGGTGTAACTCCCAATAAAATAAATCCTGACCCTGCAGCGTTAAATCTTGATGCTACAAATATAGGCTCATTTGGGCAGAATTCTAGCTGCGCCAAGATTACCGGTGCTGAAATTAAAACATTCAAAAATATTTCTTCCAATGTATGTAGTGCCTCCCTAAATTGGCGTGTTTATCTTGCGAGTGCTGCTCCATCAGGAAGCTTTAATTCAATTCCGTTGAATACTGTTACAGACTGTAATACAGGAACCAATCAGTTTAATGATGGGTTTGGCGGCTGTACAAGCGGCGACCAAAAATGGAAAGATTATTTATTAAGTATTGATTTTATAACTGGTTTAACTCCGGGTGATTACGTTCTTGAAATTTATTACTCATATACAGGTTCAAACACGAGCACATCAACATGTGAAACTACGAAATTCATCAGCAATTCGGGTTCAAATTATAAAGCTTCCTTTAAAGTTGTAAATCCAATAACTAGCCCAACAGTTTCAGCGACATCAGTTTGCGAAGGAGATAGTTTAACTTTAACGGCAAATGCAACAGGCGGTATCGCTCCTTACACTTTTAGTTGGACCGGGCCTAATGGTTACACTTCAACCACAGAAAATCCGACTATAAATAATGTAACAATATCAAATTCAGGTGTTTATTCTGTAATCGCAACGGATGCATGTGGTTCCAGTTCATTGATTCAAAGCACTTCGACTGTAGTTGTAAATGCAAAAATAGACCCTGTATTTAACGCAACTCTTCCTGCTATATGTAAAGGCGGATTTGCTCCAGTTTTATCAACAACCTCAACAAACGGAATTTCTGGATCTTGGAACCCTGCACTAGTAAACAATACCACTACAACTACCTATGTTTTTACACCCGACGCTGGTCAGTGTGCCAATTCATTAACATTTACTATTTTCGTTTTAAACAACGTTGATCCCAAATTCACTTTACCGGCATCAATTTGCAGAAATAGTACTCCGCCAATTTTGCCAACAACTTCTAATAACGGAATTGTTGGAAGTTGGAATCCATCAGTAATTAATAATAATTCTTCTGGATCCTATGTTTTCACTCCTTCGGCTGGACAATGCGCAACAGTTACTACTATAAATATTGAAGTAAACGAATTGGTACCTGTATTTACTCCTGATATAAAAACAATTTGTTTCGGAGAAATAACATCGCCTTTACCAACCACGTCAACAAATGGCATAACTGGAACTTGGTTGCCTGCTCAAAATAACACCGCAACTACAACGTATACTTTTACGCCAAATGTTGGACAATGCGCACCAACAACAGCTACTACGACAATGACCATTGTGGTGAATCCGATTGAAGCCCTGTTTACGCAAGTAACACCAATTTGCTTCGGTCAAACTATGGCTCCGTTGCCAACCACGTCTAACAATGGTGTGACTGGAACTTGGTCGCCAGCAATAAATAATACTGCAACTACAACTTATACTTTTACACCAGACGCTGGACAATGTACTGTAAATCCTTTTATAATGACTATTGTAGTTAATCCAATTGTAACACCAACTTTCACATCAATTGCGCCATTTTGTTCAGGTCTAGAAAGCCCCATTCTTCCAACGACTTCAATTAATTCAGTTGTAGGAACTTGGAGTCCTGCAACAGTTAGTAATACGGCTTCTGCAACTTATACTTTTACACCAAATGCTGACCAATGTGCATCTACAACAACTTTAGATGTAACGATTATTCCTAAAACAATTCCGTTGTTTGACCCAATTGCAGATGTTTGTTACAATTCAACACCCCCGAGTTTACCGCTAACTTCAACAAATGGAATTACCGGAACTTGGACTCCATCAATGGTTAGTAATGCTGTTTCTGCAGTTTACACTTTTACTCCCTCTTCGGGCATTTGCGCAACTACAACGACATTAACAATCAATGTAAATGCGATTATACCAGTATTTGGAGTTGTTTCTTCTATTTGTGCAAATGCAACAGCTCCTTTATTACCTTCAACCTCAACAAATGGGATTATTGGAACTTGGAATCCTTCTACTGTTAGCAATACCGCTTCGGCTACCTATGTCTTTACGCCCGATGCAGGCCAATGTGCTACAACTACAACTTTAAATATGACCGTAAATGAAATTGTAACTCCTAGCTTTACAACTATTGCTCCAATTTGTTCAGAATCAGTTCCTCCTGTTTTGCCATTAACATCTAATAATTCTATTACAGGAACCTGGAACCCTGCTACAATAAGCAATACTTTATCCGGAACTTATACATTTACACCAACCGCAGGGCAATGTGCAAATTCTACTACTTTGAATGTTGAGGTCCGCCCGAATGTTACTCCAATTTTTGCAGATATAAGTCCATTATGTTCGGGTGAAGTTAGTCCAGTTTTACCACTTACATCATCTAATGGCGTCGTTGGAACTTGGAATCCTGCTTTTGTAAGCAACACTGTCTCTGGAAATTATATTTTTACACCTAGTGCAGGCCAGTGCGGTTTGACAGCGAGCTTAAGTGTGACAGTTTATCCTTCTCCAACTTCGATTGCATTAAAAACGACGGATGTTGTTAATGAGCGAGCGGATGGGATTATTGAAATTACCGGAGTGACAAGCGGTGTAGCGCCATTTACATACAGCATCAATAGTAGTTCATTTACACCAAACACAACCTATTCGAACCTGAGCCCTGGCGATTATACTATCACCGTTCGAGATTTTAATGGTTGCATATTTAGTAAAAAAGCGACCGTAAATACTGTTTGTTTAATACCAAATTCAATTACTCCAAATAATGATACTTTTAACGACACTTTAGACCTTACGGGTTGTAATATAGCAAAACTCCGCATTTATAATAGATATGGTGTGGAAGTAAATGATTTCCAAAATTATACAAACCAATGGGATGGTAAAAATAGAAAAGGAGAGGTTTTAGCCGATGGTACTTACTATTATGTAGCCGAAACAAAAAATGGAACTGCAAAATCGGGTTGGATATACGTTACTAGGTAAAGTAAACACACCCGATTTTGAAAAATTTTTATCGATTCATGTTCTGCATTTCATAAATAAAAGTGTCTAAATCTACTTTTTTATCGACCAATGCCAATGCTTTATTGACGATATAGTTTACGTTGCCGGTTGTAAATCCAAGGGCTACAGCAAATTTTCTTAAAAGGGTTTCTTGCTTATCGCCTAGATGATGGTCGTGGTGAACTACCCTAGAAATATTGTATAAATTCTCTAATCTTTCCACATATAAATAGGGAGGATTGAGAGGGTATTTTAATGGATTGGCTAAAATTTCTTTATATTCTTCTTCGGAAATATTTAGTTTTACAGCCAATTTGTCTAAAAACATTTTTTCATCGGGATCAAACTTCCCTCCATCTGCATACAATACACGCACTGCGGCAGAAAAACGACCTTTTACACGGTGTTTGAATTCGCTATCAAATAATTGTGCTATTGACATAATAATAGATTTTAAATGTTCTATTAAAGTTACAACTTATTTCAATATTTTTCAATAATCAAATGCCAATATTTTCCTTAAAGTTTCTTTTTTTTATTAAAACAAATAGTCCCTAAAAGTCTTTTTACTGTCTGCAATAAAACTAATTTCAAAATAAATTGTAAGTTTGACAACCCCTAATATTTATACTTGTTTACAATGTCAGAATTTTGGATTTTTTTCGAAAGAGGATTAAGGCATATTCTTGACTTGTCTGCTTACGACCACATTTTATTTTTAATAGCATTATCTATTACTTATGCCTTTAAAGATTGGAAAAAACTCTTGCTTTTAGTAACTATTTTTACCATTGGGCATACTGCAGCATTACTACTATCGGTTTCTGGAGTGTTGATTATTAAAGTTAATTTAGTTAAATTTTTAATTCCAACAACCATTCTAATTATTGCTCTATTTCATCTTTTCACACCGGGAAAATCTTCAAAACAAGAAAGTATAAGCGTTATTGGGTTTGTAACTTTGTTTTTCGGAATGATTCACGGATTAAGTTTTACAGCGTATTTTAAAACCCTAGTAAAAGATTCTTTACAATCGCAATTAATAACTCTCGCAGAGGTTTCCTTGGTAATCGAAACTTCGCAAATTATTATAGTTTTTATTGTATTGATACTTTCGTATATTGTACAAACTTTCTACCGATTTTCAAAACGCGATTGGAACTTAGTGATGTCGTCTTTTGTAATTGGAGTGGTTTTACCAATGATAATTTCAAACGAAATCCGGAATAGATAAATTAAAAAATGGAAAATAAAAAATTAAATAAATACGACAAAGCCTACCTTCGAATTGCAAAAGAATGGAGCAATTTGTCTTATTGCAAACGCAAACAAGTTGGTGCAATAATCGTTCGCGATAAAATGATTATTTCAGATGGATATAACGGAACCCCTTCGGGTTTTGAAAATTGTTGTGAAGACGAGGCAGGAATAAGCAATTGGTATGTTCTTCACGCTGAAGCAAATGCCATTCTTAAAGTAGCAAAATCTACCCAAACGTGCGACGGCGCCACACTATATATTACCCTTTCACCCTGTAGAGAATGCAGTAAATTAATTCACCAAGCTGGTATAAAAAGAGTCGTGTATCAAGTGAACTATAAAGATAAATCAGGAATCGATTTTCTAGAAAAAGCAGGAGTACTTGTGGAACAAATTGAAGAATTATGATAAATAAGCTAGGATGAAAACAATTATTTTTTCGTTATTTCTATTATTGACTTTTTATTCTGCCATTTCGCAAGAAAAGGGGATTCTATTCAAAGATAAAAATGGCGAAAAATCAGATTTTTTAATGGAGCACAAAAGAATAAAAGTAGTTACAACTGAGGGCCAACGTCTTTATGGAAGATTTTCAATTATTGACAATAATACAATTTCAATAAATAATACAATAATTCCTTTATCTTCAATTGAAAAAATTAAAAGAAAATCGCTTACGTCAACTATTGCTTCTCCAATAATATGTACTATAGGAGTTATTCTCATACTTGGAGGCACTTCCGTAACAGCTCTTGGCGGTGGTTTTACAATAGTTGGATTAGGTTTAATTTCTTCAGGCTTTACCGTTCCGTTAATAGCTTTAATTTCTAACAAACATCCCAAAAATCAATGGGAATGCAGCATAGGAGACATCCCATTGAACTAAATTATTTTAAATCTCAATATGAAATCGCCACTAACAACGAGTTTGTTGCAAACAAACACCTATAAATAAAAGGCTATACCATATATGACCGCTAAAAAATCAAATTTTACATGTATGAAACTTAACCCAAAATACTTTCCAATACTTATTTTCGGTGCTTTGGCGTTTGGAATACTTTTAGGAGGATGTCTCAACTTTCCGGGTCAAAGTCAGTTTTTGGCCAAAAACAGTTCGAAAAACAAGCTCAACAAATTACTTGATTTTATAGACAACGAATATGTCGATAAAGTAAATGCTGATACCATTACTAATCGAGCCATCGAGAATATTTTGGGACAATTGGATCCGCATTCGGTCTATGTTCCGCCCAGTGAGCAAGTCCTAGTTGCCGAAAGTATGCGAGGTGAGTTTGTGGGAATCGGTGTGAATTTCTATATGTATAAAGATTCTTTAGCGGTTATTAAGCCAGTCGAAAACGGACCTTCGGAAAAAGCGGGAATTCAATCGGGTGACCGAATTTTGTATGCCGATAAAACAAAATTGTTTGGCCGAAAACTCCCTACAGACAGTCTATTTTCTAAGCTAAAAGGAAAAGAAGGTTCTGAAATTTTGGTCACCATTTATAGAAAAACGGATAACAAAAAATTAAATATTACAATAAAGCGAGGCATTATTCCTATAAAAAGTGTTGATGCTGCTCTGCTTTTGAACCCGACGACGGGTTATATCAAAATAAATCGTTTTGCTGGAAGCACTTTTGATGAATTCAAAATAGGTTTGACTAAATTAAAAGAAAAAGGCATAAAATCACTTGTGATAGACCTTCGGGACAACGGCGGCGGCTATTTAGAACAAGCTGTGGCTATTGCCGATGAATTGTTGGCAGACAAACAATTAATTGTTTTTACAAAGGACAAAAACGGAAAAATCGAAAAAACAATAGCAACAAATACTGGTAGTTTCGAAAGCGGAAAATTATTTGTATTAATCAACGAAAACAGCGCTTCGGCTAGCGAAATATTGGCAGGTGCCATTCAAGATAATGACAGAGGAACAATTGTAGGTCGTCGTTCTTTTGGGAAAGGATTGGTACAACGAGAAATGGATTTTGACGATGGATCAGCGGTTCGACTGACGATTGCTAGATATTATACGCCAACGGGGCGTTCCATACAAAAACCCTATTCAAAAGGCACCGAAGATTATTTGCAAGAAGCTGAACTGCGTTTTAAAAGTGGCGAACTGTATTATAAAGACAGTATAAAAACACCTAATACGCCCAAATTCAAAACGCCAAAAGGAAAAATTGTATACGGTGGTGGCGGCATCGTGCCTGATGTTTTTGTTCCTCTTGAATTGGAATCTAGCAAAGAACACACTTCCTATTTATTGCAAACGGGAGTTCTGGGCCAATTTGTTTTTGAACAATTAGATTACAACCGCAACGTTTTTAAAGGATTGTCTTTCGAACAATTTAAAGTCAAAATGGCTGTTACAGATTTGTATTTCAACGCTTTTCAAAAATACCTTTTCAAAAACGGAATAAAGATGAATTTAGACAAAAACAAATCATTAGTAAAACTCTACTTGGCAGCAGAATTCGCCCGTCAGTTATACAATGAAAGTAAGTTTTATGAAATTGTGTTGCAAGAGGATGCTATGGTTGACAAAGTTTTGAAATAGACTAATTTGATATCAAATCAGATTTGATTTTAAATATAAGATTGAACAAAGATTAAATTATAAAAAGGATGAAAAAAATTATATTTTTATTGTTATTGACCTCTTCATTTTTTGTGAATGCCCAACAGCAATATACCATCGAAAAAGGCATACATTATTACCCTGATATAGTCAATAAAAGTGATAAATACATAGATTCTCAATGTTCCTTGGATATTTATTATCCCAGAAATTCTAAAAACTTTGCCACAATTATTTGGTTTCACGGTGGAGGACTTATGGGTGGCACCAAAGAAATTCCACTAGCCTTGTTAGAAAAGGGCTTCGCAGTTATTGGAGTCGAGTATCGGCTTTCGCCAAAAGTAAAAGCTGCTCTTTGCATAGAAGATGCCGCAGCAGCAATTGCCTGGACATTTCAGCATATTGAGAATTATGGTGGTAGAACTGATTTGATTTTTTTGTCAGGACATTCTGCAGGAGCCTACTTAACAATGATGGTCGGACTCAACAAAAAATATTTGGCTAAATATGAAATTGACGCCAATAGTATCGCTGGAAATATCTCTTTTAGTGGACAAACCGTTACTCATTTTACCATTCGTAAAGAAATGGGAATAAAAGAAACACAACCGTTGATTGACGAATATGCACCGCTTTATTTTGTTCGCCAAGACGCGCCTCCGTTAGTGCTTATCACTGGAGATCCAGAAATGGAACTGCTGGGACGTTATGAAGAAAATGCCTATATGTGGCGAATGATGAAGCTTGCAGGCCACAAACGTACTACAATTTTCAAATTAGAAGGTTTTGATCACGGATCTATGGTTGATCCCGCTTTTCCATTACTGATAAAAGAGGTTAACGCAATTAAAAAGGAAATCTTGGAAAGAAAATAAAAGAAGAGGAAATTTATTTATAGAATTATTTTTTGATACTATCGTGAACTTGAGTAGGTATTCCACCATTCCATAAAGTCAGAATATCGCCAGCAACGGCGGCACCGCTTCCTGCAGCAATCGCCACTTGGCTTCTATAACCCGCTAATGTTCCCGCTACATAAATACCGTCGACAACTTTGTGGTCGTAGTTTTTGAGTTGGATTCTTTGTTTTTCTGCAAGTGCTTTTTGGTGCGGTTCTTCATAGTGCATCAATCCTTCGATGGCAAAAGTATTGGCTGCTCCAATCGCCAGCACAATCATTTTGGATTTATAAGTATTTTTATTCGTAGTAATTGTAAAATCTAGAAATTCGCCGTCTACTTTGAGCACTTTTTCGCTTGAAATTTGTACAATATGAGGATAGTTTTCTGATAAATGCTGAATACTCTCAGCTAATAAATCGGATCCTAATGTGCCTGGAGGAATTCCGTAGGCATTGTTAATAATCGCTTCCTGTAGATTAGAATTTTTTTGATGGGCAATGATACCAATTTTAGTATCTACAACAAAGGGTTTGTTTTTAGCTGAACCCAAAACCAAGGCGCAAGACATTCCAGAAACGCCGCCGCCAATAATTAGCAAATCGAACATTTAGAATTTATCGTTCATTTTTTCTTCAATGCTTTTTGACATTCTAAATATCAATAGAATCAAAATAGCACAAAAAGATGCTGCTATTCCAATAAAAGCAATCATGCTGTTTCCTTCTAGAGGATGTTTGAAGTCTAGTAAACTAATATTAAAAATAACAAGCCCAATTGCCAAAACGACCAATATATTAGTAAAAAGTTTCATCTTTTAAGTTTTATGTTATTATAAAATGATGGGTAAATTTATAAAAATTTAATTTACAGGAACAAATCTTTAACATTACCAGCAAATAATTTAACAGCTATAGCCAAAAGAACCACTCCAAACGCTTTTCTGATGACTCCCAAACCATTTTTCCCTAACATTTTTTCAATTTTTGCCGACGATTTCAATACAATGTAAACTACGATAATATTCAAAACTATGGCAATAAGAATATTTACAGTTTGGTACTGCGCTTTCAAAGACAATAATGTAGTCATCGTTCCTGCTCCTGCAATTAGCGGAAAAGCAATTGGGACAATGGACGCTGAGCTTGAAGCTTCATCACGATAAATGCGAATGCCTAAAATCATTTCAAGAGCCAAAAAGAACAAGACAAACGAACCCGCAACAGCAAAAGAATGCACATCGATACCAATTAAACTTAAAAACTCTTCTCCGATAAAAAGAAAAACAATCATAATCATTCCAGCTACAAGCGATGCTTTCTCTGATTCGATATGACCGTGTTTGGCTCTAAGGTCGACAACAATAGGCACAGTTCCCACGATATCAATAACTGCAAAAAGTACCATTCCTACAGTTGCTATTTCTTTCAAATCTAATTCCATAACCACTAAAATTTATGAGGCAAAAGTAGTGTTTTCAAAATGTTACCAGTAAATTTGATGCTGTTTTTATAGTTCTGTTAACAATCAATTAATGTTATCCATTTGTATTTTGTTGTACATTTGATTAAAATCTCGTCTATGAAAAAATCTCTACTATTGCTTTTACTGCTTATTGCTTTCAACTCTTTTGCACAAATAACATTGGAACATACTTATACTAATAGTGCAGTCACTCGAATAAAACTCGAAAATTCAGGAGAGAAATATTATGATTTAAAACGAGAAACCAATGAATTGATTTTTTACAACAGCGACCATACTTTATGGAAAACTATTGTATTGCCAGCTCCGTTACCAAATCTTTTTACCTCAACCAACGTCTTTCACGTATCGGAAGCTAAAATAAATCCAGATGCTAATTTAGAAATCATTTTTGGATATTACAATGGGGCCTCGGTGTCTTACGAAACTAAAATTATTTCCGAAAATGGAAACACTTTATTGACAATTCCTAATGCTTATGGAGCCTCGTTAAGTGAAATTGATGGGCTTCCTGACAAATTGATTACAGAAAATACTATTAATAATGTCAGTAGTAAAGTGTATTCGATCCCCCAACTTACTTTAGAAAACAATTATTCTGATGGTAATTTAAAAAGAATAAAATTAGAAAATTCAGGCGAAAAATATTTTTTACTAAACAAAGCAAACAGCAATGCAAAAATTTACAATGCCAATCACAGCCTTTGGAAAACAGTAAGTCTACCAAAACCAACTACTACAACTTATACCGATATTGATTTTATTTCTGAAACCAAAATAAACCCAGATGCACTTTTAGAAATTGGTTATTCCTATTACGAAACGGTTGGTAACAGCGCTACCTATTCCTCTAAAATCGTCAATGAAAATAATGTAGAATTGTTATCCGTACCTAATTCAAGCAAATTACATATTAGTGTTTTTGATGGACTAGCCGATAAACTTATTGCAGATATTTACAATAATTACAAGTATGGTACAAACATATACACTTTGCCTTCACTATCTCTAGAAAAAGCCTACGATAGTTCTGTTTCAAGAGTTATACTAGAAAATTCTGGCGAGAAATATTACACATCTCAGAATCCATCGGACAATCAAGTTAAAATATACAATAGCGATCATACGTTGTGGAAAACAATTGACCTTTCTACAGACAACCCTTTTATTTCAAATAATGTAACGACGGTAAGCAGTATTTCTGAATCAAAGATTAATCCAGATGCTTCCATCGAAGTAATTTACACTTACGGTACAGGTCTTCTCATTATTGGTACTGAATTCTCCAGCAGAGTAATCAATGAGAATGGGGATATTTTGCTAGATGCAGATTTTGTTCGAAATTTACAAATAAATGAAATTAACGGTTTATCAAATAAAATCATTAGTTATTCAGGTTCTGGACAGTGGAATACTGGAGGTAGTGTCTATTCTTTGAACAATTTAAGCACTTCCGATTTTAATAAAAATGCTAAAGTTATAATGTATCCAATTCCCGCCAAATCATTTATAAACATTAACTCAATTTCCGCTCCAATCATAGAAGCGACAGTTTATAATATGAATGGTGCTTTGGTAAAAAAAGAAATTGCTCAAAACATTACAAAAATTGCTGTAGATAAACTTCCAACGGGAATTTATATAGTAAATTTGACGGATTTTAATAATCAAAAATCTACTCACAAAATTACTGTTTCACACTAATAAAATGTTTCAACTAGGAAAAACGATTGTCTCTGAAGACATTCTCGAAAAAGAATTTGTTTGCAACTTATCAGCCTGCAAAGGCGCTTGCTGCGTTGGTGGCGATGCTGGCGCACCGTTAAACGAGGCCGAAACAAAGATTTTAGAAGAAATCTATCCAAAAATAAAACCCTATCTACGCAAAGAAGGCATTGCGGCAATCGAAGCCCAAGGCACTTGGACAAAAGGTACTGATGGCGACCTAGAAACCCCATTAATTGATAATGAAGATTGTGCCTATGTCATTTATGACGGCAAAACTGCACTTTGCGGCATCGAGCAAGCCTACAATCAAGGTGAAGTTAGTTTCAAAAAACCCGTTTCTTGCCACCTATACCCTATTCGTGTCAAAGATTTTACTGAATTTTTCGCGGTGAATTATGACAGATGGGAAATTTGTGATGCTGCCTGTTCTTTAGGCAAGGAACTCGAAGTTCCAGTTTATAAATTTGTCAAAGAAGCACTCATCCGAAGATTTGGCGAAGACTGGTATTTAGAGCTCGAAAAAGTCGCCGAGGAACTGAAAAAATAATTTACAAAAAAATTATTTTTTTCGAATTCCAAAAACAAAAAAATCCTATATTTTACAGTAGCTAAGGCTTAAAGTCAATAAATATGATGTTGATTTTCAGTACGTTGCAATTTGTATGAAAAATAATCCAATCGCTTCTATTTGTTAAAAACTCAGTCCAATTGTGAATAAGTTTGGCTTTAAAAAACCGTAAGAATTCACAATCTTTGCATTCTACTTAAAGCGTAAACAATCACAAAAATTTCAAAAAAATAAAAAAAGTAATGATACAAGTTGAACCAATCTTACAAGAAAATAAAAATCGATTCGTAATTTTCCCTATCAAACACCACGATATTTGGGAATTTTATAAAAAAACGGAAGCCAGTATTTGGACTGCGGAAGAAATTGATTTGGCTCAAGATTTAAACGATTGGAACAATAAATTAAGTGAAGACGAAAAATATTTTGTAAAACATATTCTTGCTTTTTTTGCCGCTTCAGATGGTATTGTAAACGAAAATTTGGCTCAAAATTTTGTCAACGAAGTACAATATGCTGAGGCAAAATTCTTTTATGGTTTCCAAATCATGATGGAAAACATTCATAGTGAAACCTATTCATTACTGATTGACACTTATGTAAAAGACGAAGCAGAGAAAGACGAATTGTTCAATGCTATCGAAAGATTTCCAGCTATACAAAAGAAAGCACAATGGGCTTTGAAATGGATTGAATCCGATTCATTTGCCGAAAGATTAATCGCTTTTGCAGCGGTTGAAGGTATTTTCTTCTCAGGAAGTTTTTGCTCTATTTTTTGGTTGAAAAAACGCGGTTTGATGCCAGGTTTAACCTTTTCGAACGAATTAATTTCTCGTGACGAAGGTGTTCACTGCGATTTTGCTGTGCATTTACACAATCATCATTTAAAACATAAAGTTTCGAAAGCGCGTATCAGAGAAATTATCGTTGAAGCTCTAGACATCGAAAGAGAATTTATTACTGAATCGATTCCTGTGAGTTTGATTGGAATGAATGCCGTTTTGATGACTCAATATTTAGAGTTTGTAACCGACAGATTGTTGGTAGAATTGGGTTGTAAAAGAGAATACAATACTGCCAACCCTTTTGATTTTATGGATATGATTTCACTTCAAGGAAAAACCAACTTCTTCGAAAAGAAAGTAGGCGAATACCAAAAATCAGGAGTGATGAATACCGATTCTGATGCACAAAAAATTAGCTTCGACGCCGATTTTTAGGAATAGTAAAGAGTTGAATCATTACTATATTAAGTTAATTAGACTTAATATAGTAATGATTTAAATAAATAGGTTCCCAGATCTCAACTGTTTTTAGCCCCGATAGCAGTGGAAATCCTTTTGTGTTATTGCGAGGTATGAAGCAATCTCACAAAAGATTGCAACGTATAGCGGGATAAAGCTCCAAAAAAAAATTACCGGGATTAGCTTCCCAAAAACAATCACAAATACCCCGAAATAGAGAAGGGATTGTCTATTTCACAAAACAAAAAATTATGTACGTAATAAAAAGAGATGGCCACAAAGAGCCCGTAATGTTTGACAAGATCACGGATAGAATTAAAAAACTATGTTATGGACTCAATGGTTTAGTAGAGCCAGTGAAAGTGGCGATGCGAGTGATAGAAGGATTGTATGATGGTGTTTCTACTTCAGAATTAGACAATCTTGCTGCCGAAACTGCAGCTTCAATGACCATCGCTCATCCTGATTATGCTCAGTTAGCGGCTCGAATAGCGATTTCGAATTTACATTCTAATACCAAGAAATCTTTCTCGGAGACCATGAACGAAATGTTTCATTATATTAATCCTAGAACGAATCTTGAAGCACCATTACTATCTGAAGAAGTGCATAAAGTGATTATGGACAATGCTGAATTCTTGGATTCGCACATTATATATAATAGAGATTTTAACTATGATTATTTTGGTTTCAAAACTTTGGAACGCTCGTATTTATTGAGAATAAACGGAAAAATTGTCGAACGTCCACAACATATGTTGATGCGTGTTTCGGTTGGAATTCACTTAGGTGATTTGAAATCGGTTATAGAAACGTACGACTTGATGTCGAAAAAATTCTTTACTCACGCCACTCCAACGTTATTCAATGCTGGAACTCCAAAACCTCAAATGTCTTCTTGTTTCCTTCTGGCCATGCAGGACGACAGCATCGACGGAATTTATGATACACTGAAACAAACCGCTAAAATCTCGCAATCAGCAGGTGGTATTGGATTGTCAATTCACAATGTTCGTGCAACAGGTTCTTACATACGTGGAACGAACGGAACTTCAAACGGAATTGTGCCAATGTTGAGAGTTTTCAATGATACTGCCCGTTATGTGGATCAAGGTGGTGGAAAACGCAAAGGAAGTTTTGCTATTTACATCGAAACTTGGCACGCTGATATTTTTGAATTCTTGGATTTGAAAAAGAATACCGGAAAAGAAGAAATGCGCGCTAGAGATTTATTTTTTGCGATGTGGACTTCGGATTTGTTTATGAAACGAGTACAAGAAGACACGTATTGGACATTGATGTGTCCAAACGAATGTCCAGGTTTGTATGATGTTTACGGCGAAGAATTTGAAAAACTATATATTTCTTACGAAGAAAGAGGAAAAGGCCGTAAAACTATCAAAGCGCGTGAATTGTGGGAAAAAATTCTAGAATCTCAAATTGAGACCGGAACGCCTTATATGCTGTACAAAGATGCAGCCAATAGAAAATCGAACCAGAAAAATCTTGGAACCATTCGTTCATCAAATTTGTGTACCGAGATTATGGAATTTACCTCGAAAGATGAAATTGCAGTTTGTAATCTTGCCTCTATTTCGTTGCCAATGTTTGTGGAAAACGGAAAATTTGACCACAAATTATTGTTCAATGTGACTAAACGAGTGACGAGAAACTTGAACAAAGTTATTGACAGAAATTATTATCCTGTTAAAGAAGCCGAAAACTCAAATTTGCGTCATCGCCCTGTCGGTCTTGGTGTTCAAGGACTTGCCGATGCTTTTATTATGTTGCGTTTGCCATTTACCAGTGATGAAGCTAAGAAATTAAACCAAGAAATTTTCGAAACATTGTACTTTGCAGCCGTAACCGCTTCGATGGAAATGGCGAAAGAAGAAGGACCCTATTCTACCTTTAAAGGTTCACCGATTTCGCAAGGAGAATTTCAACACAATCTTTGGGGAATGAAAGACGAAGAACTTTCTGGTCGTTGGGATTGGGCATCATTGAGAAAAGAAGTGATGGAAAATGGTGTGAGAAACTCATTGTTAGTGGCGCCAATGCCAACAGCGTCGACATCGCAAATTTTGGGCAATAACGAAGCATTCGAACCTTATACTTCTAATATTTACACAAGACGTGTTTTGTCTGGAGAATTTATTGTGGTCAACAAACATTTATTGAATGACTTGGTAGAACGTGGACTTTGGAACGAAACCTTGAAACAAGAATTGATGCGACAAAATGGTTCGGTTCAAGGACTTAATATTCCGCAAGATTTGAAAGAATTGTATAAAACCGTTTGGGAAATGTCTATGAAAGATATTATCGATATGTCGCGTCAAAGAGGCTATTTTGTAGATCAATCACAATCGTTGAACTTGTTTATGCAAGATGCTAATTATTCGAAACTGACATCTATGCACTTTTATGCTTGGCAATCTGGATTAAAAACCGGAATGTACTATTTGAGAACAAAATCGGCAGTTGATGCTATAAAATTCACCTTGAATAACGATAAAAAAGCAGAACCACTTCCTGTTGTTGAAGTAGCAGCCAACAGTGTAGAAATGACTGCCGAAGAATACAGAACAATGATCGAAATGGCAAAAAATGCTGGGCCAGACGATTGCGAAATGTGTGGAAGTTAAGTAACAATAAATGATAAAGGCTTCCTAACAGAAGCCTTTTGTAAATAATAAATCTTTAAAATTAAATGCGGAGGTAGAAAAACAAAAAAGCATAAAAAAAGGGACATCTATGACATCCCTAATTTGGAACTTAATTAAAAATGCGGTCGAGAGCTTTTATAAATTAAGATATAAAGATGATGAGGTTACCTCACCTACTTTTTTAATACACCAAAAGTATAAAAACGAAATCTTCTTTCCAAGTTAAATGTTATAGATATTGGAGGACATTAAATATCAAATGTTAGAACACTAGGTTTTATTGATGTTTTTTGACTCAAAAATTTATCAACAACATTTAAACAATAAACGAATGAATCCAAAAATGGATGAAAATTGTGATTACATTTTTAGAAAGTGTATTACAACGCGTAACGGGAGAAGAATTTGTAAAACAGATGGTACTAGTTTTAGAATTCCCATAAAGAAAAAGTAAATATCATTTTTTTAACAGCTGTTGTAATGACAGCTGTTTTTTTTTAATAAATAGAATTATTAAAACATATATTTGTTTTAAATAAATCAAAAATCATTATGACTAATTTTCAAACCAATTATAAATTAGAAACAATATTGAAAGCAATTGAATCTTTAAATATGAAATTTCCAATTGTTGATATTGCTAATTTAACTGGATATGATAAGGGTAATGTGAGTAGTTATTTAAGCGGAAAAAAAACCTGTAAGTAACGCCTTTATAAATAAGTTTCAAGAAGTTTTTAATATAGATTTGAAGAGTTTTGAAGGAAAATTGGAAATAGAATCAGATAAAATTTTAACAGCTAAAGACCTTCGAGTTGATTTAAACAATCAAATTTTAATTAATGCTGTCAAGAAATTGCAATTAAGATTTCCCAATGCCGAAATTGAAAGGGCAACTGGATAAAAAAGAGTGCTATTAGCGGTTATTTAAATAATAAAACACCTGTATCTGATGCTTTTCTATAAACTTTTAGTGAAGCTTTTAAAATAGATTTAAATGAATTTGGTTTTGATAATGAACCACAACAAGTTAAATCAAAAGATTATTCAATTCATGATTATATTAAAACTCTTCACCAACTTCTTGAATTAAAAGATCAATTAGCCGCAAAGGAAAAGAGAATACTATTTTTGGAATCTGAAATAGCAAGGTTAAGAAAAACAGAATAAAAGATTATTCTTGCTTCATCTCAAATAAAAAAAATCCACATTTATTAAAATAATTCAGTTTTTCTCAACAGTGCCAAATATCAAACCCGTTTTTTGAAAAAAATTCACTATATTGTAGCTAGTTACGCTAAAAATTATAAACATCAATAATCTTCAGAATAAAAATAACATGGCTGTCAATTATGAGGGCCTTATTTATTTAATACAACTTTACAATTGATTTACAGAGCATTTAGGCAAACGACTTCTTATTCAAAATTTATGCTAATATCGTAAAAATTGCGATGCAAATTACTGCCAAAACTACACCACGCGCCATAAATTCCTTATTCATTTTTAGCAAAACACCAAAAGCAAACAAATCAAGAATAGCTCCTAAAGTAATTAACTTCCCTAATTTTCCTTCCGATTTCATGCTTTGAATTCCAATCAAAAAATCGAAATCGGTGAAAAAAGTGATGAAGAGAAAAATTCCCAAAACACAACCTATTACTCCTAATAAAAAGCCAATTAAAAAATCTCTTTTATCCATTCCATTCAAAAGTGTTGAGTTGTTGTATAGCGTGATGGGCAGTCAAATCAAATTGAACAGGAACTACTGAAATATAGCCATTGGCAAGCGCCCATTCATCTGTATCTTCGCCTTTATCTTCGTTAACAAATTCTCCTGTCAGCCAGTAATAATCTCTGCCTTGAGGTGTTTTTCGTTTATCGAATTTTTCTTTCCAAAGCGCTTTCGCCTGACGACAAATTTTTATTCCTTTGATATCTTTTTCTTCTAATTTTGGGAAATTAACGTTCAAAACCACACTTTCAGGAAGCCCTTTTTCTAAAACTTCTAAGGTTATAGTCTTAATAAATGATTTAATCGGTTCAAAATTTGCATTCCAATCATAATCCAAAAGCGAAAAACCAATAGCAGGAATTCCTTCGATTCCGGCTTCAACAGCGGCACTCATCGTACCAGAATAAATAACATTTATAGAGGAATTAGAGCCATGATTGATACCCGAAACACACAAATCTGGTTTTCTTTTCAGGATCTCGTTCGTAGCTAATTTGACACAATCTACGGGAGTTCCAGAAGTGCTGTACTCTTGGATACCATCATTTTCCTTAGAAATTTTATTGATAAACAAAGTATTGTTTATCGTAATCGAATGACCTGTGGCACTCTGAGGACTGTCGGGAGCAACAACGACAACGGTTCCAATTTCGGCCATAACGGAAATCAACGCACGAATTCCCGGAGCTGAAATTCCATCGTCATTAGTAACTAAAATTAAAGGTTTATCTTTTTTCACGGTTGAATTTTTTATTATTTTGCAATGAATAGAGGTTGTGTTTGTAAACAAAGAAACAAAATTAATCTCTTACGTCTCTTCAACTCAAAAAAATTAACAATTTTATATCTTTAACAAAAATTTATAGACCATTTTGTTTTTGTTGGCACAGTTTTTACCGTAATTTGAATTTTAAATATTTATGGATACAATTATCAACTTTATGAAAAGAAATTATAAAATCCTAATAGCCGTATTGTTGCTTTCGGTAACTTTATTTGCTTTCAAAATTAATTCATTTCAGAGTACTGACCCAGAAAAAGATAAAATGTTATTGGAATTATTGACCTTTGTTATTGAAAAAGGCCATTACAATCCAGCCAAAATTGATGACACTTTTTCTAAAGGAATTTATAAAGATTATATTGAAGCCTTAGATCCATCTAAACGATTTTTCTTCCAATCAGATATCGAGGAATTTTCGAAATACGAAACACTTCTTGATGATCAGTTATTGAACAAAGACCTAACTTTTTTTAACCTTACTTACAATCGCCTGCTGAAAAGAATGGGCGAAGGAAAAGAATATTACAAAAATATTTTAAATGCACCTTTCGATTATTCTATTGACGAATCATTCAATACAGATTACGAAAAAGCTCCTTACGCAAAAAATGCTCAAGAGCTAAAAGAAAGATGGCGAAAACAAATTAAGTTATCTACACTTTCGTCGTTGACTGACCGATTAAAAATGCAAGAAAATAAAGAAAAAGGAATTGTTGAAAAGGATGTAAAAAAGGCCGATGACGAACTAAAACCTGGCGAATTTGTTAGTGGTTTAGAAAACTCACAAAATGATAAATCTATTGACGATAAGCCAAAATCTCTTGTAGAATTAGAGAAAATCACTCGTGAAAGTTCGTTGAAATCATTAGACGAATATTTTGGATTTATGGAAGAATTAACCAGAGACGAATGGTTTTCCATTTACGTAAATGCTATAACTGCGAGATTCGATCCTCATACTAATTATTTTCCACCAGAGCAGAAAGAGAGCTTTGATGTAAGCATTAGCGGCAAATTCGAAGGTATTGGCGCTCGTCTTCAAAAGAAAAACGACTTTACCGAAATCACTGAACTTATTTCTGGAGGTCCAGCTTGGAGAGGGAAACAGCTCGAATCAGGAGACGTAATCATGAAAGTAGCTCAAGGAAACAAAGAGCCTGTTGACATTGTCGGGATGAGATTAAATGATGTTGTCAAAAAAATCAAAGGAGCCAAAGGTTCTGAAGTTCGTTTGACTGTGAAAAAAGTAGATGGTTCCATTAAAACAATATCTATTATTCGAGATATTGTAGAAATTGAAGAAACCTATGCCAAGTCGAGTGTGGTAGAACGAAATGGGGTAAAATATGGTGTAATTTATTTGCCGAAATTCTATATTGATTTTGAAAATAAAGACGGCCGTGATGCTGGAAAAGATGTTGCCGCTGAGGTAGAATCTTTGAAAAAAGCAGGTGTCAATGGAATTGTACTTGACGTACGTGATGATGGTGGAGGCTCACTTTCTACGGTAGTAGATATTGCTGGATTATTTATCGAGCAAGGGCCAATTGTTCAAATTAAATCGGCTGGAAGACAAAAAGAAGTGCTTTTTGATAGAGATAAAAAAATCGAATGGGACGGACCGCTAGTAATTATGGTCAATAGCTTTTCGGCTTCTGCTTCTGAGATTTTGGCGGCAGCCATTCAGGATTATAAAAGAGGTATTATCATTGGAAGCAAACAAACCTATGGAAAAGGAACCGTTCAAAATGTGATTGATTTGAATCAATTTGTACGAAGTAGCGATAAAAGTGATTTGGGTGCATTGAAAACGACAACGCAAAAATTTTATAGAATAAATGGAGGTTCAACCCAATTGGAAGGCGTAAGTAGTGATGTTGTTATGCCGGATAGATATGCCTATTTAAAAATGGGAGAACGCGATGTGGATAATGCAATGCCTTGGGATAAAATCGACGCTGCACAGTATACTATTTGGACTAACAACGCAAAATTTAATAAAGCCATTGCGGATAGTAAAAACAGAATCGCTCAAAATCAACAATTCAAATTAATTGAAGAAAACGCCAAATGGATCGATCAAAGAAGTAAAGAATATGATTATAGTTTAAAATTAGAGGAGTTCAAAAAGAATCAGAAAGCCATTGAAGAAACCAATAAAAAATACAAATCAATTGTAGATTATAATTATAATTTAAAATTTTCTTCATTGCCTTTGGAAGCTGAAGCTATGAAAACAGACGCTTCTCTTAAAGAAAAAAGAGAAAGATGGCACGAAAGTTTAACGAAAGATATTTACGTTGAAGAAGCCTTGAATATACTAGATGATTTGCAAGCTAAACCAGTAGTAAAAAGAGGCGTTTCAGAAACTTTGAAAAATAAAAAGCTGGTTAAATCCTAATAGTAAATAATTTATAAATTCATTTACATCTAAAACGCTACAGAAATTCTTCGTGAATAGCTGTAGCGTTTTTTATTTTGTGGAAATTACATTTTTTGACTTTTAATTGGCAGGTTAAATGTTTATTTTGGGCGCAAACGATTTTGCATAGTTTCGAAAATTGACCGAATTGACTGCTATAGCATTGAAAGATAAAACCCCTGAAAACAGTTTGGATAGAGAAGCGCTTACAAGTTGGAATTTTAATCAACCGCTACTACCACTCATTCACTTTATTGGCATCCATTTTTATAAAAATAAACAGCAAAATGGTGAAACCCCAAAGTCCAGAACCGCCATATGAAAAGAAAGGCAACGGCACTCCAATCGTTGGAAAAATACCTACAACCATAGCAATATTCACAAAAAAGTGGATGAATAAAATAGCTGCCACACAATAACCATACACACGGCTAAATTTTGTTTTTTGTCTTTCGGCGAGATAAATTATTCTAAGAAACAACCCAACAAATAATGCAACTACAAGCAAAGAGCCTAAGAAACCCCATTCTTCGCCAACTGTGGTAAAGATATAATCAGTGTGTTGCTCGGGTACAAATCCTCCTTTGGTTTGTGTACCTTCCAGGAATCCTTTTCCAATCCAACCGCCCGAACCAATAGCAATTTCAGATTGATTGGTATTGTATCCAATGCCTTTCATATCAACTGATTTTCCAAGCAAAATGTTAAAACGATCGCGGTGATGTTGCTTGAAAACGTGTGTAAAAACATAATTGACAGACAGAACAAAACCAGAAATTAACGCAAAAAGAATGCTACTAAATACAATATTTCTATCGCCCAACCTAGATTTAAAATGAATAAAGGTGATGATTGCTAACGCTATTAGTATAACATACTGGGGTTCTAAAACGAGTGTGAGTACAAATAATACTATAGCACAAAATCCAGTCCATAAATACCAAGCTGGCAAACCTTCACGATATAAAACAATTAAAAATATAGTGTAAATCAGTGCGCTTCCAGGGTCAGGCTGCGGTAAAATGAGCACTACAGGTAAAAACACAATAGCTAATGCTTGAAATTGACGATTGACATCTTTTAAATTGATTTGTGAATCACTCAAGTATTTTGCCAATGCTAGTGCTGTTGCTGCTTTGGCGAACTCTGAGGGCTGAAGAGTAAAACTTCCAATGCCGTACCAACAACGCTGACCAGCAATGGTTTTCCCGAAGGCAAATAAACCTAACAATGATAATAACGAAATTCCATAAATTACACTAGCATATTTTTCATAGAATTTTCCGTCAACGTATAGAACTATAAAAATTAGTGGAATGGTAAATATTATAAACAAAAATTGTTTTTCTGCAGTGCCCTCCATAGATGATAAGGAGGAGGAATAAATGTTCAACCAACCCATAAGCACCAATACAATATAAATTGCAATGCATATCCAGTCGATGTTGTTAGTTAAACTTTGATTTTTCATTTGGTACTAATTAATTTTTTTAGTAGTATCTATTTTTACTTTTGGTACTGGTATTTTGCTTTTCGCTATAGAATCTTTTATTCTCATTTCTTTCTTAACCAACTCTGAAAGCCCACCTAACTTGGCATAGCGATCTTGTAAACTTCTTTCCAAAGTTCTTTTTTCTAAATCAGTTCTTGTAATTTTTCCTCTAAGGTATTTCTCAATCATTAAACTGGCAATTGGCCCTGCAATTACGGAACCAAATCCTCCATTTTCGACCATAATAGCTATGGCAATTTTTGGGTTATCTTTTGGAGCAAAGGCAACAAATATAGAATGATCCTCAAGTTTTGTTCGGACACCACCAATTTTCGCAAAATTCTCGGCTGTTCCCGTTTTTCCACAAATTTCAATTCCGTCCACTCGTAAACCAGCGGCTGTCCCAAAATTATAAACATCGAACAAACCTTGAATCATTGGTTTAAAATGCCTTTTGTCAATAGTTGTAACGTGTTTGGTGGTAAATTTTTTGTCTATTTTCTCTCCTTCAATTTTTTTGATGATGTGAGGCGTATAATAGTACCCTTCGTTTGCAACTGTAGCCATCATATTGGCCAATTGAATTGGAGTCAACAAGACCTCTCCTTGACCAATAGCATTGGAAATAATCGTTTTACCACTATATCCCCAACCAGGATATATTTTTTTATACGTCTTTGAATTGGGAATTTTTCCTTTCTTCCCTGTTGGCAAATCACAGCCCATAAATTGACCCAATCCAAAACTTTTTACATGATTACTCCATACTTCTACAGCATAAGGGGTGTCTTTATATTTACCAATAGTTCGCAAATATACATTTGAAAAATAGGCATTACAGGATTTATAGACCCCGACATTCAAATCACGCGAACCGCCACCGCAATGACATCTTTGAAATCGACCAGGTGCATAAGCAAATCCGTGATTACAAATAAATCTTGATTGAGTATCAATTACATTTTCTTGAAGCCCAACCAGTCCTGTGAGTATTTTAAACGGAGAACCAGGAGGGTATTCTGCCAATAATCCTCTGTCATAAAGTGGTTTAGCAATAGAATCTCGATACAACATGGTATAATTTTTAGAACGTTGGCGTCCTACAAGAATAGCTGGGTCATAATTGGGTGCCGTTACTAAAGCTAAAATTTCGCCAGTTTTGGGTTCAATAGCCACAATTCCACCTCGTTTATTGATCATTAATTCCTCGCCATATTTTTGAAGTTCCATATCAATGGTCAAATTGATGTCTTCTCCTTGAACAGCAATCGTATCGTATTTTCCTTCTTTGAAGGAACCAATTTCACGATTGAATTTGTCTTTTTGAATGTATTTTACGCCTTTAATTCCACGCAAAATCTCTTCATAACTTTCTTCTACTCCTTGTTTTCCAATTAAATCTCCACTATTGTAGTAAGGATTTTTCTCAATCAATTTATCGGTTACTTGTGTGATACCCCCAAAAACGTTGGCCCCAAAATTGACTTGGTAATCGCGAAGAGAACGTTTCTGAAAATAAAAACCTTCGAATTTTCGAATTTTTTCCTGAAATGCCGCAAATTCACTTTTATTCAATTGCGCCAAAAATACCGATGGCAATCGTGGACTATAAACTTTTGCTTTTTCTATTTTCTTAATAAAATCGGCTGGAGTAATTGCTAATAATTGACAAAACTCTATAGTGTCCAATTTTTTTGTATCTCTAGGAATAACCATGATATCATAAGATGGCTGGTTTGCAACCATCAATTTCCCATTTCGATCATAGATATACCCTCTTTCAGGATAGTCGTACTGAATTTTTATGGCATTATTATCAGACTTCAATTTGAAGGAATCGTTGATAACTTGTAAGTAAAAAAGGCGCAATAACAGTAAAGAAGCTGCAATAATAATCATTGTAGGAAGCAACACTTTTCTCATCGTCTATTTGGCTTAGTAAGGTATATTATAATAATGCAAATAATTAAGGTAAAGACAGAACTAGCGACAGTTCGAAGTAATATGTCTAAGATTAAGATGAATTTAAACGCTTCTAAAGCAAAAAGAATTATATGATGTATTAGCACTGATAACAATATAAAGGTGAATCTTTCAGGTGTTAATACATCATTGAGTTTTATGGTCTGGTATTCATAGCTTAATCCAAACGCAAATTTAAAAAGATACGGTCTATAATAAGCCAAAATCACACAAGCTGCGGTATTAAATCCTGCAGAATTACTGAAGATATCCATACAAAGTCCAAGAAAAAAGCTAGCTGCTAAAAGTCCTGATTTATTGCCGTTTACTGGGTATAAAATTATAAAAAGAATATAAGGATACGGACTGATATAGCCCAAAAAGTTCATGTTATTGAATATAATAATTTGAACAGCTAATAGCAGTATAAAACGAAAAATATTTACGAATAAAGTACTATTCATCTTTTTATTCCTTTTTTTCTAAATTGATAATTTCGTCTCGGTTTTTACTTTTGATGATATAAACGTGCCCTAAATCAGTCATATCATTAAATAATTTAACCTCTATCGTGTAATAATGGGTTTGATTGTCTATTTTTATTCTATCAATTGTTCCGATATTAATATTCTCTGGAAATATTACTGACTGTCCGCCAGTGACTATGGTGTCTCCTTTGTGTATGGATGCTAATCTAGGCACATCCGTCAACTGCACAAAACCAGTGCTTTTACCGTCCCAAGTCAGAGAACCAAAATGATTTGATTTTTTAAGTTTGGCATTGATTTGAGATTTAATATTTAAAATACTGATTACAGTCGAATAGTTGTTTGAAGTATTGTCAATTATCCCTACAATTCCTAAACTATTGATGACTCCCATATCAGATTTCACACCTTGAAAACTACCTGAATTCAAGGTCAAATAGTTTTCGTGTGTGTTAAATATATTTTTGATTACTTTAGAAACAATAATATCTGAGGGCTTCACACCTTTCAAACTATCTAATTTTGGAATAGATGTAGTGTCCTTGGCATTGAAAAGTAGGCTTCGTAACTTGGCATTTTCTTGAGCAAGTGCATCGTTTTGCGTTCTCAAACTAAAATATTCGCTCACGCTATTGATTTGTTCGTAAACACCACCACTTACAAAATTAGCCGAACTTATAATTCTACTACGGTGATAAGAATGAGATTGAATAGACAGTGAAAGTGAAATGCCTAAAAGCAGCAAAAACAGCAATCGATTACTGTTTTTATAAATAAAATTAAATATTTGCTGCATTTCTTAGCGGTATAATGTATGTTGAAAATTTAAACTCGTCACCCTAAACTAAACATTTTTTATTTTATTAAAACGCTTTTAAACCGAGCAAGATTTTTAAGCGCCATTCCTGTTCCTCGAACAACAGCTCTTAAAGGATCTTCGGCAATATAAACTGGTAAATCAGTTTTTTGCGAAATTCTTTTGTCAAGACCTCTCAACATCGAACCGCCACCGGCAAGATAAATCCCGGTGTTGTAAATATCCGCAGCCAATTCTGGTGGTGTTTGAGATAAAGTTTCCATAACAGCGTCCTCCACTCGTTGAATCGACTTGTCTAATGCTTTGGCTATTTCTCGGTAAGAAACCGACACTTGTTTTGGTTTTCCAGTAAGTAAATCTCTACCTTGAACCGACATATCTTCTGGAGGAGTTTCTAAATCTTCAATTGCTGCTCCAACTTGAATTTTTATTTTTTCTGCAGTACTTTCTCCAACAAAAAGATTGTGCTGCGTACGCATATAATATACGATGTCATTGGTAAATACATCGCCCGCAATTTTAACGGATTTATCGCAAACAATTCCGCCCAACGCGATTACAGCAATTTCTGTTGTACCACCACCGATATCTACAATCATGTTTCCTTTAGGTTGCATAATGTCAATACCAATACCAATAGCTGCCGCCATAGGTTCGTGAATCAAATATACTTCTTTACCATTTACGCGTTCACAGGATTCCTTTACAGCTCTCATTTCCACTTCAGTAATTCCAGAGGGAATACAAACTACCATTCTTAATGCTGGTGTAAACATTCTCTTTTTCAAAGCAGGAATGCTTCTTATAAGCATACTTATCATTTTTTCAGAAGCATCAAAATCAGCAATTACACCGTCTTTCAAAGGCCTTATCGTTTTAATGTTTTCATGAGTTTTCCCTTGCATCATATTGGCTTCTTTACCAACAGCAATGATTTTTCCTGACACTCTATCGCGAGCAACAATCGAGGGGCTATCAATAACAACTTTATCATTGTGAATGATTAAAGTGTTTGCGGTACCAAGGTCTATCGCAATATCCTCGGTCATGAAATCAAAAAATCCCATAAGTTTAATAGGGTATAAAAATTTATAAAAAAATAATGTACAAAGCTAAACAAATTAATGTTTGAAATGACGAGTTCCTGTAAATACCATTGCAACTTTATTTTCGTTGCAATAATCAATACTTAATTGATCTTTTATGGATCCTCCAGGCTGAATTACGGCTGTTATTCCAGCATTCTTTGCTATTTCAACGCAGTCTGGAAAAGGGAAAAAAGCGTCACTTGCCATCGATGCACCGTCCAAGCTAAATCCAAAAGTACGGGCTTTTTCAATAGCTTGCAACAAAGCATCTACTCTTGAGGTTTGTCCTGTCCCCGACGAAATCAAAGTGCCGTTTTTTGCAAATACAATCGTGTTCGATTTGGTGTTTTTACACACTTTAGAAGCAAAAATCAAATCCTCTACTTCTTGTGCTGTTGGTGCTGTAGTTGTAACTGTTTTTAAGTCTGCTGCAGTATCAGTGATGTTGTTTCTTTCTTGAACTAAAATTCCGTTTAGGCAAGTTCGTACGTGCTTTTGCGGCAATTCTACTTCGTTTTGAATCAAGATGATTCTGTTTTTCTTTTCTTGTAAAATGGCAATGGCAGCCTCATCATAACTTGGAGCGATGACAACTTCACAAAATAATTTGTTGATTTCATTAGCAGTAGCTAAATCAATTTTTGTATTTGCTATCAAAACTCCACCAAAAGCAGAAGTTGGATCGCAAGCCAAGGCTACGTTATAAGCGTCCCTGATAGTTCGTCTTGTGGCCAATCCGCAAGCGTTATTGTGTTTCAATATAGCGAATGTTGGTCCATCATTTTTAAATTCATTAATCAAATTTACCGCTGCATCAACATCCAATAAATTATTATAAGACAATTCTTTTCCGTGAACTTTCTGGAACATGGCATCAAAATCACCAAAGAAAAATCCTTTTTGATGTGGATTTTCGCCATATCTCAATATTTGACCGTCAGCAATACTGGTTTTAAAAACCGTCTCGTCTGTATTAAAATAATTGAAAATCGCTGTGTCATAATGAGAGGAAACATGGAATGCTTTTGTAGCAAACATTTTTCTGTCTTCTAATGTTGTAGCTCCATTTTGAGTAGTAATCAAATCCAAAAGCAAACTATATTCATTTACCGATGGAATAATTATCGTGTCCTTGAAATTTTTTGCAGCAGCACGAATCAACGAAATACCGCCAATATCAATTTTTTCGATAATGTCTTCTTCGCTAGCGCCAGAAGCAACCGTTTTTTCGAAAGGATATAAGTCAACAATAACCAAATCAATTTGAGGAATATCATATTCCTTCATTTGCTCGACATCGCTTTCGTTGTCTTGACGATTCAAAATACCGCCAAAAACTTTTGGGTGCAAGGTTTTCACTCTTCCGCCCAGAATTGACGGATAAGAGGTTACATCTTCAACAGGAACAACTGGAATGCCTAGACTTTTAATGAATTCTTCTGTCCCACCAGTTGAATAAAAGATTACATTTTGCTCGTGTAATTTCTTTATTATGGGTTCCAAACCCTCCTTTGAAAACACGGAAATTAATGCGGATTGAATTGTTTTTGTTGTGCTCATTGCGTAGTTAGAAATTTGTGCTGCAAAAGTAGTTTTTTTGAAGATAAAATTCAAATGTATTTCTGTAACAATAATTTAAAAAACTACACCTATGAGTAGTTGATTTTTCATTAGGATTATGAATAAATTTTTTGGAATTTTACAATAACACAAAACACCGATTTATGCTAGTTTATTTTCGATTACTATCTGAGAGTTTTCGTTTTGCTATGAATGCTTTGCGAAACAACAAACTACGTACTTTACTGTCTTTACTCGGTGTTACCATTGGGATTTTTTCAATTATAGCCGTGCTTGCAGCTGTTGATTCATTGGATAGAAAAATTACAAAGGATTTGAGTTCTTTAGACAAAAACACCATTTACTTAATGAAAATGTCTTTTGGGCCTTCGGAAATTCCGCAGTGGAAGAGAGAACAATTTCCGAATGTAAAATACGACGAATACCTATATATGAAAGGGGCAATGACGAGTACCGAACAAATGGGTTACCAAATATTTACCAAAAGCGAATCTATAAAATATGGCTCAAACACCGTAACCGATGTGAATGTGGTGCCCGTTTCGCACGAGTTTATTGATATTCAAGGATTGGAATTTGAAGAAGGACGATTTTATACAGAGTCCGAAGCCAATTCTGCAGCTCCGGTAGCTGTTATTGGCAACGATATTTCAAAATCTTTGTTTGAAGACGCCGAGCCCATTGGTAAAAAAATCCGAATGTATGGACAACGGTTTACAGTTATTGGAGTTTTGAAAAAACAAGGCGCAGGAATGTTTGACAACAATGACAGTTCCGCCTTTATTCCAGTGAATTTTGTTCGACAAAGATTTGGTGACAATAATAAAGGATTGATTAACGTGATCATTTTCAAACCCGAAAAAGGAGTCGATATGGAGGCCTATAAAGCTGAAATCTCCCAAAAACTTCGCGCTTTTCGTGGTGTAAAATCAGGAGAAATTGATAATTTCTTCATTAATGTTTTCTCAGGATTTACTGATTTTATCGACGGAATTATTTCTCAAATGAATATGGTTGGATGGGTTATTAGTGGATTTTCGTTGCTTGTCGGCGGTTTTGGAATTGCCAACATTATGTTTGTTTCAGTTAAAGAAAGAACCAATCTGATTGGAATCCAAAAATCATTAGGCGCCAAAAACAGATTTATTTTGTTTCAATTCTTGTTTGAAGCGATTATTCTTTCTGTATTTGGAGGAATTATTGGGTTGTTTTTGGTTTGGATTATAGCTATGATTCTAACTAAAGCACTGGAGTTTGAATTTATTTTAGGAATGGGTAACATTCTTTTAGGAACTGGACTTGCAGCAATAATCGGCTTGATTTCAGGAATTCTCCCTGCAATCGCCGCTTCTAATTTAGATCCCGTGGAAGCGATTAGAACGGGAATGTAATCCCCGACTTCTCGTGAATGACAGTTTTCAGTCAAGGTTTCCGAGTTAATATTTTTCTAGATAATGCTAAAAAATCCCGAGAAAATCGGGATTTTTATTTATCGAATATTCTGGATCATATTTAATTAGTGATAGGACTATATTCTCTATTAACTTGTAATTGAGAATAATTCCAAGATTGAGATTGAACATTATAAGATATTGGATAATTCTCGGTAGAAGTGGTAAATAATTTATTGTCTAATAAGCTATATTTAATTATATATCCAGGATTAAAATTACCCAAAAGATCAGTTGTCAAATATTTTAATTCAATTGTGTTTGAACCCGACATTATATATGTGCCAGTATTTCTTCCCGTTACTAAATTTGTACTACATTGGAATGCTTGAATAGTATTGTTTGCATTATAGGTGGTTACTCCAACAAAATTTGAATTTAAATGTTCAAAATGTGTATTGTCAGAAAAGTTAAATCGAATTTTCTCGTTTTTTTTGCAATCAAACTCTTCTGTAGCATCCACTGAAAATACCCCGTCCTTATTGATGTCAACAGCTTGAGATAACTTTTCTGCACTCAAATGCCAGCCATAATTTGTAATATTTGAACTATCATAAGTCGTTATATCATCTGAACTTTTCGAACAAGAAAGAACTGCAAATAAAACAAACAAAAAGATAATGAGTGACTGAATCTTGATTTTCATCTATCTAACCTCAATATTCTGAATCAAATCGATATACAAATTAATAGAATCTTTCAATTCTTTTCTTGGTGTAATGAAATCCAGAAAACCGTGTTCCAAAACAAATTCAGCAGTTTGAAAACCTTCGGGCAAATCTTTTCCAGTGGTGTCTTTTACAACTCTCGGACCAGCAAAGCCTATCAAAGCTCCAGGTTCAGAAATGTTGATATCACCTAACATTGCATAAGAAGCGGTTGTTCCACCCGTTGTTGGATCCGTACACAAAGAAATATAAGGAATTTTAGCGTCGGCTAATTGCGCTAGTTTTGCAGAGGTTTTAGCTAATTGCATCAATGAATAAGCCGCTTCCATCATCCTAGCTCCACCCGATTTTGAAATCATTACGAAAGGAATGTTGTTTTTGATAGAATAATCTATTCCGCGAGCAATTTTCTCACCCACAACTCCACCAATAGAACCGCCAATGAAGGCAAAATCCATACAACAAACTACTAGATCTTTTCCTTTTGATTTTCCCACTCCTGTTCGAACCGCATCATTCAATTTGGTCTTGGCAATAGTGTCTTTCAAACGGTCAGAATATTTTTTGGTATCCACAAAATGCAAAGTATCTTTAGATGTCATTTGCGCATCTAATTCTACAAATTCATTGTTGTCAAACAATATTTCGAAATATTCTTTACTTCCAATTCTCACATGAAAACCATCTTCTGGACTAACATATAAATTGCGAGCTAATTCATCGGCATCAATTACTTTTCCTGTAGGCGACTTATACCAAAGACCTTTTGGAACATCCATTTTGTCTTCGGTAGCCGTAGTAATTCCTTTTTCTGTTCTTTTAAACCAAGCCATGTTTATTGCAGATTGCAGATTGCAGATTTCAGATTGCACTAGGGAATCTAAAATCTAAAATCTAAAATTATAGAGTATTCACGTTATTCAAGTCAGCAAATGCTTGTTCTAGTCTTGCATTGAAAGTAACTTCTCCTTCACGCAACCATTTTCTTGGGTCGTAATATTTTTTGTTTGGAGCATCAGCACCAGTTGGGTTTCCAATTTGTGTTTTTAAGTAATCAATGTTGTCTACCATAAAATCACGAATACCTTCGGCAAAAGCGAATTGTAAGTCAGTATCAATATTCATTTTTACAACACCGTAGCTAATTCCTTCTCTGATTTCTTCAAGTGTAGAACCTGAACCTCCGTGGAAAACGAAATCAACCGGATTGTGACCGGTATTGAACTTATTTTGAACATAATCCTGAGAATTTTTTAAGATTTTTGGAGTCAATTTTACGTTTCCTGGTTTGTAAACGCCGTGAACGTTTCCAAAAGAAGCTGCGATGGTAAAACGAGGGCTTACTTTTAATAATTCTTCGTAAGCATAAGATACTTCAGAAGGTTGAGTGTATAATTTTGAACTATCAACATCTGAGTTGTCAACGCCATCTTCTTCTCCACCAGTGATTCCAAGTTCTATTTCTAATGTCATTCCCATTTTGCTCATTCGAGTTAGATAAGCGCTACAAATCTCAATATTTTCTTCGATTGGCTCTTCTGATAAATCAATCATGTGCGAAGAGAACAATGGTTTTCCTGTCGCTGCAAAATTTACTTCAGATGCATCTAACAATCCGTCAATCCAAGGCAATAATTTTTTTGCGCAATGGTCAGTGTGCAAAATTACTGTTGCACCATAGGCTTCAGCCAAAGTATGAATGTGCTTTGCTCCTGCGATTGCTCCTGCGATTGCTGCTTTTTCTCCTGCATTAGAAAGTCCTTTTCCAGCATTAAACTGTGCTCCACCATTTGAGAATTGAATAATAACTGGTGCGTTTAATTTTGCAGCTGTTTCAAGAACTCCGTTTATGGTGCTTGAACCTATAACGTTTACAGCAGGAAGTGCAAATCCTTTTTCTTTTGCATAGTTGAAAATTTCTTGTACTTGATCGCCTGTCGCAACGCCGGGTTTAATATTATGTGCCATTGTAAATTGTTTAGATTGTTATTATTAGTTGTATTTGAGTTTGCAAAAATAAGAATTAATTAGCATTAGAACGGATAATTTATTCCAAAATTAAACACAGAATGTGCGAAATCGTAATCGTAAAACCATCGTTTCCCCATTTCATTAGCAGGATTGAACGTTTTAAATCCTAAATCGAATCGCACAACGAAAAAATCTAAGTCGTAACGAAGACCAAAACCAGTACCTAATGCGATTTCTTTTAAATCTGCTATACCATTAAATGTAGCGGTTTTTTTTACGACATTATCAAGAACATTCCAAATGTTGCCTGCATCGGCAAAGAGAGCTCCTTTTACACTTCCTGCTATTTTAAATCGGAACTCTGCACTTAACGCAATTTTCATGTTCGCTTCGTTGTAATCATTCACCGCTCCTGTACTACCTGGTCCTAGACGATAAGGTTCCCAAGCTCTATTGTCATTTGAACCACCAGCGAAATAACTTCTTGAAAACGGAATGTAATTTGAATTACCGTATGGAATAGCGATCCCAAAAAAGCTTCGAAATGCCACAACTTTTTCTTTGGATAAATCCCAATATTTTACATAATCGAATTCTGTTTTTACATATTCCGAATATTCTAAGTTGAAAACTTCATAATTACCGTTTTGGTTTTTGGCTAAATTTGCCGTATTTGAAATCAGCGATAAAATTGAGCCAGCCGATTCTAATTTAGATCTGAATTGATAAAACGAATTGTCTTTTAAATTTGTTTTGGTTGTTTTTGAAAAGGAATAACTTGTTGAAAGTATAAAATCGTTTTCCGTAAGTCGTCGTCTTCGTTCTTCAATACTACTTATTGTTGAATAATCAGGTTCAGGAACGACTATTGTGCCGTCCAAAACATCATTTGTAAAGCCTTTGGTTCCTTTTTCTATAATCAAATTATTTGTTTCAATATCGTCAATATAATCAATATTTGTATTATAAATTTTGGCTAAGTTATTTAACTCGGAATAAGAAGACTCATAAACGTTGAAATAATTTTCAGGATTTAGATTTCGAACATATTGAATGTTGAAAATATCAAATCGAGCTGTATTATTTCTTTTTGGATTCCAATTATAAGCTAGCATTGCCGTCACATTTTGTTTGTCGAGACCAATGTTTTTTTGGTTAGATAAACCCGTAGAAACTAGCGTCGAGGGAATCATACTTGTAGGAATTATTTTTTCGGATCGAAATGGAAACCAAATTCGAGGAATATTCAATTTCAAATCCAATCCATATTCAGAAACATTAAAAAAATTGCTGTCAGGATTTGCCAAATCTTTGGATGAACCAATATTTCCTCTGGCCGAAAGTTCTAATGTTTCGGCACCATTGAACACGTTTCTTATTGTTTCTGAAATGCTTCCGCCAATCCCTATGTCCTGAATATTCGAATGCGTAACATCAAATGTAGCACCTAAACTGTACTTTTTTCGAGGTGATAAATACACTTTTGCAATTAACGATTGTGCTGTGGTGTCTCTTGGGTCGACTTCGTACAAGATGGTTGGATAGTTGAAAATTTTCAGGTTGTTCAAGTATCTTGTAGTTAAAACGGTTCTAAAATCAGCAAATAAACTTCCTTTAGTGATAAAAACCGCATCGGTTATAGCTTTTGGTTTGTATTTCAACTTGGAATGACTGTATAAATTGACATCGTGATACGTTGTACTGTCCGAAAAAACACTGTTAGTAGTGGTGGCCGAATAATCCGTGTAGATGTTTACATCACTTATTTTAAATATCTTAAAAGGCTCCGTTTTTGTGCTGTCCTTTTTTTGATAAGAATAATCATTAATAATTAGATTAACATTTGCTTTTTTGTTGTTGTTCAGAGTGTCTATATCGTACGTAACGTAATTTGGTTGAAAATTAAATACACCCTCATTCCTGAAATGTGTCGTAATACGTTCTTTTTCATCCTCAAAATCTTGAGTATTGTATTGTTTTCCCGATTTTATAAAAGAATTAGCTATCCTTGTTTTATACAAGGAATCAAGAGCAGGAGTTTGGATTTTAGTGGTTACTGTGTCTATCGAAAAAGGAGTATTCGTGGTAATCGTGTATTTTATTTTGGCTTTCTTGGCACTAACACTGTCCAATTTATAGTTTGCTTTTACATTAAAAAAACCTTTATTAAAATAATAGTATTCGATTTTTGAAATAGATTTGATAGATTTTACCGTATCAACAATAACAGGAGGTTCGCCTGTTTTCTTTAAAAAATCATTAATTCCGTGATGCCAAAAAGATTGCCCCAATCGATCGACTTGTTTTGCCGACAACCATTTTGTCATTCGCTCGTATTTCTTTGGATTTTTATCAAATTTGGCTTGAAAGGTCGAATCAGGATTAGGGTTGGCAAGATTGTAAAGATTTAATCTCAAATGATAACCAATAATAGAAGCACTATTGGGTTTTTGATACAGCTGATTAGTAATATCGTCACTATTTGAGGCTTTGCCATTTACTAAAATTTCATTTTTAATTAGACGTTGCTTACCGTTTGGAACTCGTTTCTCGGCATCACAGGCAGAGATAATTATTCCAATTACAATAAATGTTACTATTTTTGCCCTAATCTTTTTCAACTGCTGAGAGATATTTAATTCAAAAGTACATTATTTTATGCTTAGTAAAAACCAAATCAAGCTAATTACAAGTTTGCACCAAAAAAAACAGCGGTTTGTCCATCAATTGTTTTTTGCCGAAGGTATAAAGGGAATTCAAGAATTACTGGAATCGAATTTCGAATTGGTTAATTTATATACCACTCAAGGTGATTTTGACCAAGTTTCGAATGAAAAAAAAGTACTTATAAAAGAAGAGGAATTAAAAAAAATCAGTGCATTAGCAACTCCAAATACGTGTTTGGCAGTTTTTAAAATCCCTAATGAAAAAAAAATATCCGAATCTGGATTAATTCTTGCACTCGATGCTATTCGTGATCCAGGAAATTTAGGAACCATTTTACGATTGTGTGATTGGTTTGGCGTTCATCAAATTATTTGTTCTACAGAAACTGTGGATATTTATAATCCAAAAGTGGTTCAAGCAACGATGGGCTCATTGGCAAGAATCAATGTAAATTATATTGATTTGAAAACTTTTATCAGCCAAACCAGCTTACCAGTTTTTGGAACTTTTATGGATGGAGATACCATTTATAAAACTGATTTGCCACAAGCTGGAATCATCATTATGGGCAATGAAGCCAATGGAATTTCGATTGAGATAGAAAAATTAATTAAAAACCGACTGACTATTCCTCGATTTGGAACACTGCAAAAAACAGAAAGTTTGAATGTGGCAACAGCTACTGCTATTGTTTTAAGCGAATTTCGCCGTAGATGATTTTGTATTTCGTTTTAACAACTGAATACTAAATTTCTGACCACTGTTTTTTAGTGGAAAGTAAAATTAATAAAAACTGCTCTGCTTTTTATGGATTCAATATTACCAGTCCAAGGACTATCCGGATTATTGTCAGGAATTAATTCGTTGTTTAGACCGAAAACACCTCTAATTGATGGAGAAAAAATAAAATATTCTGAAAAAATATCAATTCCAAAACCCAGTTCATAATTATTTGTCCACGCTTTTACTCTAAAAAGATCCTCATAATTATCGTCTGTGGATTTGGCATTACTAGAAAGGTTTAATGTTGCCGAAACGCCTCCAAGTAAATAAGGTCTAATATTTCCTGTTCTTAATGAGGAAAACTTTAACAATAGTGGAAAGTGGATATAAGTACTATTAACTTCTCTTAATTTATCTGAATAGGTAGGGCTTACCGTAAAATAACTGGTAGGATACTGCAAATCTCGTTTGGTATAATACAAACCAGGTTCAAATCGCAAATTGATGTATTCGTGAAGCCTCAAATCGGCGACTAGACCAACGTTGAAACCTGTACTTTTTTTTACTTCAATGTCCTCGCCAACAGTTTTATAATCTATCTTGAAATCATATGAATTAAAACCCAAATAAAAACCAAAATACAATCTTTGTTGTTGAAAATTTTCTAGATTTATAATTGGATCTTTGCCAAATAGGCTGTTTGGTTTCTGTGCAATACTACTTGTAGAAATGACCAATAAAATTATAATTGCTGTTTTTCTCATATTATTTTTTGGAAGCCGAATAAATTGTAGCTACACCAAATGTCTGTGGCAAAGCAACTACATCTATAAACCCAATTTTTTTCAAAATATTGTTCAAAGCTTCTCCATACGGAAAAGCTGCTGCGGATTCAGACAAATAGCCATAAGCCGCGTCGTCTTTTGAAAATAATTTTCCTATAATTGGAAGTATATTTTTACTGTAAAAAGTATACCCTTGTTTATAAGGTGTTTTTTCGGGAATTGAAGTCTCGAGGATCACAAAAATTCCATTTGGCTTTAAAACCCTTAAAATTTCAGCCAAACCTTTTTCTAAGTTTTCAAAATTCCTAACGCCAAAAGCCACCGTAATGGCATCAAAATAATGGTCTTCAAAAGGCATATTCTCTGAATCGGCCAAAACCATTTCTATTTTTTTTGACAAGTTTTTATCTAGAATTTTTTGCTTCCCAACCTCCAACATTCCAGCCGAAATGTCTAATCCTATGATCTGTTCTGCATCAGTTTGTGCCATCAAAATGGCCAAATCCCCCGTTCCTGTTGCAATATCTAAAATAGCTTTTGGATTAGTGTTAGCAACCATCTGCAAAACTTTTTTGCGCCATTTTATATCAATTCCAAAAGAAATAACCCGATTTAGATTGTCATAATTACCTGAAATAGTATCAAACATGGAGGCAACTTGCTCCTTTTTACTTAAGGTAGAATCTTTATAAGGCGTTACGTTTTTTGACATTTTCTATAATTTGAAGCAAAGGTAAACTAGATTTTTGGAAAATAAATGGTAAACGGTAAATTACTTCATCTATTGGTTGCGAAAATAACACGGTTCTAGAGGTACTATTTTTTTCTAACGAAAGTTTGAAACGTATAATTATATAAATGTTTATCATCTGCCGAATTAAATATCTCAGCAGTTAATTCCCAAATTTTGGGGTCAATTTCTGGAAAATAAACATCTGCTTCAAAAGAATGATGCACTTTTGTAATGTCGAGCTGGTCAGCTAAATGAATGGATTGTGAGTAAATTTCACCACCACCAATAACGAATATATCTTCGTTTTTTGGACAAACTTCTATGGCCTTTTCCAAATTTTGAACCACAATACATCCCTCATGAGCATAATCTTTTTGTCGTGTAATAATAACGTGAGTTCTATTTGGGAGCGGTTTGGGGAAACTTTCAAAAGTTTTCCTTCCCATTATTATATAATGTCCAGAAGTAATTTCTTTAAATCGTTTAAAATCTTTTGGCAAATGCCATAGCAAATCATTGTTATTGCCAAGAGCATTATTTTCGGCAACAGCCGCAATCAAAATAATCATTTTTTAGTAAGGATTTTTTGAAGAACCTTCTTCTATTTGGTTTTGCAATTGTGCAATTTTTTGCTTTTGTTTAGCTACTAGCCTATCTATTTGATCTCGTTCCCAATTTTTGTTCATAAACCGATCCGTTATATATACCTTTATAAAATGTAAAACAAAAAGGAAAAACCAAAATGTAATTACCCAAATAGCCCAATTTACTGTTAGTCCAAAAATTGTAAAATGATTGGCAAGAAACAAAAATATACTTCCCAAAATTAATAAGACAAAATGAAAGTAAAGTCCTTTCTTTTGTTTTAACCTTTTTCTAGCGTATTCGTACTGTTCGTGTTGTTCTTTTTCCACAATGCAAGATTTAGATTATAAAGGTAAAAAATAATTTTGCAATCTCGATATTTTTCCTTGAAGATTATTAAAAGAGAAAACGTTTTATGATTTTTGATTTGAAAAATAATTTTGTTTAAAACTAAGAATGTATACTATTTTTATGAAAAATTTTGCCATACTCATAAATCTTCACCTCAAACATTGAAAACTCAAATATCTACGTTATATTTGCCCCATAATTCTAAAAATGAAATAGTTATGCCAATCAAGAAACAATTAATAAAAACAAAACCGATTTGTAAAGTAACATTTTCGGTTGAAGCAAAAGAAGCAAATACAGCAGCAGTTATAGGAGATTTTAATAATTGGAATCCAGCTGAAGGTGAGTTATCCAAATTAAAAAACGGAACTTTTAAAGGAGTTTTTGATTTAACAAAAAATGCATCTTATGAATTCAAGTATTTAGTAGATGGTTCTTATATAAACGATAGCGAATCAGATTCTTTTATTTGGAATGAATTTGCTGGTACAGAAAATGGTGTTTTAACTGTTTAAAATTCTATAAAAATCCGCTTTTCAGCGGATTTTTATATTTAAAAACAATACATTTGTTGCCTACATCAATTTTAATTTTTTAACACAATAATTAATTTTTTTGTTGTTTTGAAAAGTGCTTTTTGTTGACATAAATGGTATTTTATGCATACAAATGCAGAAATATTACGCTTTTACCTACTAAAAATTTTAATGATGTAGAATAGTCCTCATTAAAGTATTTTACAGTTAACATCATGTTTTATTGGATAAAAACAAACCGTTTTATAAAAAAATTATTATCCAATTATATTTGGGATATTCCTAATACTGAAAACAAAATCTACCTCACTTTTGACGACGGTCCAACACCTGAAATCACCGAATGGGTTGTACAAGAGTTAGAAAAACACAACGCGAAAGCCACTTTTTTTTGCATTGGCGACAATATCGAAAAGCATCCTGAAATAGTTGAAAAACTAATAGAGAAAGGACATTCGTTAGGGAATCACACTTTCAATCATTTGAATGGCTGGAAAACTTCTACTGAAGAATATTTAGAAAACAGTATCAAGTGGTCAGTGGTTAATGGTCAGTCTCCAAACAGCCAACTAAAATCTGCCAACTGTCATCTTTTCCGTCCTCCTTATGGAAAAATCAAAGCCTCACAAGCAAAAAAGTTGCGCCAAATAGGTTACAAAATAATTATGTGGGATGTATTAAGCGCAGATTATGACGCTACCATTTCGGCAGAAAAATGTTTAGAAAACGCAACAAAGAAGGTGACATCAGGAAGCATAATAGTTTTTCACGACAGTGTCAAAGCATTTCCGCACTTGGAATATACTTTGCCAAAAGCACTGAATTATTATAAAGAAAAAGGATTTGTTTTTGAAAAGCTTTCTTAAAGATATTCTTGAACAAGATTGATTATTGAATTAGCATCTAATTCTCCTGATTGTCTCCAAATCATTTGACCACCTTTATAAATCATCAAAGTAGGAAGTCCCTTGATGCGCAATGCTTCGGCTAGTTCTTTATTTTTATCAACATCTATTTTAATTACTTTTGCTTTATCGCCTAAAGCCGCTGCAACATCCCTAATTACTGGATGCATCGATACAGATGATTCATTCCAATCTGTGTAAAAGTCAATTAGCACAGGAATATGAGTGCTTATAAGTTCTCCAAATTTTGACATAAAACCAATGAATTTAATTTTCTAAATCTATTGAAAAGAGATATTATTTCACAAATGTAGCATTTTAAACGAATTATGCTACATTCTTAGCTTTTTTTAGTTGAATAACCGTAATTTCTGGCATAATTCCAACTCTACCTGCATAAGCATGAAAACCAAAACCTCGGTTTACATAAACATATCTTCCTGCATTTTCATACAATCCAGCCCATTGTTTGTACAAATATTGAATTGGACTCCATTTGAGAATTCCAGGAATTTCTATACCAAATTGCATTCCGTGTGTGTGACCTGATAAAGTTAAATGGAAATTTCTGTCGTGTTTGTTTACTTCTGCATCCCAATGACTAGGATCGTGACTCATCAAAATCTTAAAATCTTGTTTGGATAATCCATTTGAAGCTTTTTGTAAATCGCCTGCTTTTTTGAAATTTACGCCCCAATTTTCAACCCCAACCAAGGCAATTTTATCATTTCCATTTTCAATAAAAGCATGCTCGTTTAACATTAATTTGAAATCAATTTGCTGATGCAATTCCTTTATTTCTTGAAAATTTTTTTCTTTTTGCTTCTGCGTTGACCAAGTTACATATTCCCCATAATCGTGATTTCCAAGAATAGAAAACTTGCCGTATTTATGGTTTTTTATCCTTTTGAACGTGTCAATCCAAGGGTGCATTTCTGTGGCGTGGGTATTTACAATATCACCTGTAAACAAAATTAAGTCCGAGCTTTGTTCATTTATTAAATCTATAGCATAATTAATTTTGTCTGCATTGTCGAAACTTCCGCTGTGAATATCAGATATATGCGTAATCGTCAAACCGTCGAAAGCATCAGGCAAATCTGGAAAAAAAATAGCTTGTTTGATTACTTTATAATTGTACTTGCCGGTTGTAATGCCATATATTAAAGAAAAAAACGGGACTGCAGCAAGACCTAATCCAATTTGGCTGACAAATTTTCGTCTTGAGGGAAGAAAATCATCACTATTATTAAACTTTACGAAATGATTTAGAGACCCAAAACCCAACCTAAAAACATCTTCTCCCAAAAGCATTATTGTCAAAATAATTTTAGGAATATACACCATAAGTAATAAACCCATAGTTTGCATTGACTGACTTGTCTGCCCAATTTTCCGATCGAACTGAGTGAAAGAATATATAATGTAAACCAAAATCAGCACACTTAAAATTTGATAAGAAACTAAAACTGGTTTTGTTTTTACTAAAGTTTTTACAGCCTGATAAACATAGACTTCAATTATTGCTAGTACTAGAAAAAGAATCAACCAACGAAATACCATTTTTTAAAATTTTTAACAAATTAACGAAGAATGATTGCAGAAAATGATTTTGTTAGAAAAAATTTAACGCAAAAAGCGAAGATGTTTTTTTAGATTATAGCCTGTGCGGATTATTGGTTACATTTAGTTCACGAAATTAGCATTTGTTTGTTATTTTTACACCTCAAAAACTATTTCAATGTCACAAAAACGTCTTTTCTTGCTCGATGCTTATGCTTTAATCTTTCGGGGTTATTTTGCTTTTATAAAAAACCCTAGAATTAATTCTAAAGGAATGGATACCTCGGCCATTATGGGATTTATGAATGCTTTGATGGATGTTATCAAACGCGAAAAACCTGATCATTTGGCCGTAGCTTTCGATAAAGGCGGTAGTGATTATCGCTACGAAATGTACCAAGAATACAAAGCGCATCGTGACGAAACACCCGAAGCCATAAAAATTGCAGTTCCGTATATTCAAGAATTATTGAAGGCAATGCACATTCCTATTATTGAAGTTGCCGGTTTTGAAGCCGATGATTTGATAGGGACTTTAGCCAAGCAAGCCGAGAGGGAAAACTACCAAGTCTTTATGGTAACGCCCGACAAAGATTTTGCCCAATTGGTTTCCGAGAATATTTTTATGTACAAACCAGCGCGAATGGGCAATGATATTGAAATTTGGGGAATTCCAGAAGTTTTGGCTCGATTCGAAATCGACCGTCCAGAACAAGTGATTGATTTCCTCGGAATGATGGGCGATGCGGCAGATAATATTCCAGGACTTCCAGGCGTTGGCGAAAAAACAGCAAAGAAATTCCTGAAAGAATACGGCTCAATGGAAAATCTTTTGGCCAACACGCATCAATTGAAAGGTGCCATAAAAGGCAAAATCGAAGCCAATGCAGATTTGGGTTTATTATCTAAAAAACTAGCCACAATTCTTTTAGATTGTCCCGTTCAATTTAATGAAAACGACTACGAATTATCAAAACCTGATGTTGAAAAAACAGACGAGTTATTTCAGGAATTGGAATTTAGGCAGATGAAAGCGCAGTTTGACAAATATTTTGGAACCGGAAAAGAATACGACGAAATCAATACCAATGGCAATGACAATAGCAACGACAATGAAATAATAATTAAAAAAGCACCCATTAAAAAATCCAATGAAGATCAGTTTGATTTATTTGGATTTTCGGATGAAGAAAGTGGCGAAGTACAATCGAGTTCGAGTTATGCAACATTGGAAAATACAGAGCATTTTTACCAAAGTATTCAAGGCGACTTTGCCGTAAAATTGCTGATGCAAAACTTGATGAATCAAACTTCGGTTTGTTTTGACACCGAAACTACTGGAATTGACGCCTTGAACGCCGAATTGGTTGGAATGTCATTCTCATTCGAAAAAGGCGGCGCCTTTTACGTTCCGTTTCCCGAAAATCAAGACGATGCACAAGTTTTAGCGGACAAATTCAAGCCATTTTTTGAAAATGAAACCATCGAAAAAATTGGTCAAAACATCAAGTACGATTTGAAAATCTTGTCACATTATGGTGTTCAAATCAAAGGAAAGTTGTTTGATACCATGATTGCGCATTATTTGATTAACCCAGATATGCGTCATAATATGGATGTTTTAAGTGAAACCTATTTAAAATATTCGCCAAAATCTATTGAAGATTTAATTGGCAAAAAAGGCAAAAATCAAAAATCGATGCGAGACGTAACTTTGGAAGAAATCAAAGAATACGCCGCTGAAGATGCCGACATCACCTTCCAATTAAAACAAAATTTTAGCCCAATTCTCGACAAAGCCGAAACCAAAAAACTGTTTGACGAAATTGAAATTCCGTTAATTCCTGTTTTGGCAGCGATGGAATTGGAAGGAATTAATCTGGACGTTCCATTTCTGAAATCAATGTCGGTAGAAATGGCAAAAGAAAGTGCCGCTTTGGAGCAAAAAATCTACGAAACTGCTGGAGAAAAATTCAATTTGGCTTCCCCAAAACAACTCGGTGATATCTTATTCGACAAATTGAAAATTGGCGGAACGAAACAAAAGAAAACCAAAACCGGTCAATATGCTACTGGCGAAGAAATTCTAAGTTATCTAGAAAAAGACAATCCAATCGTAAAAGACATTCTAGAATGGCGCCAAATGGTAAAATTGCAAAGCACTTATATAGATGCATTGCCGAACCAAGTTGACGCAAAAACAGGGCGTGTTCACACGGATTATATGCAAACAGTGGCTGCAACGGGACGATTGAGTTCTAATAATCCGAATTTGCAAAACATTCCAATTCGTACCGAAAGAGGACGATTGATTCGAAAAGCATTTATTGCCCGAGATGAAAATTACACCTTAGTTTCTGCGGATTATTCCCAAATAGAATTGCGAATTATTGCTGCTTTGTCTGGCGAAGAAAATATGATTGCCGCTTTTCAAAACAACGAAGACATTCACAGAAGTACCGCTGCAAAAGTATTCAATGTGCCATTGGAAGAAGTCACCGCAGCACAACGTAGTAACGCCAAAACCGTGAATTTCGGAATTATTTATGGTGTTTCGGCCTTTGGGCTTTCCAATCAAACTTCGCTTTCGAGAAAAGAAGCTGCCGAATTGATTGATGCTTATTATGCAACGTATCCAAAACTAAAATCTTATATGTCGACTCAAGTGGATTTTGCCAGAGAAAATGGATATGTTCAAACGGTTTTAGGAAGAAGACGATATCTAAAAGATATTAATTCCGCCAATATGATGGTAAAAAGTGGCGCTGAACGAAATGCGGTAAACGCCCCAATTCAAGGTTCTGCGGCCGATATAATCAAGATTGCGATGATAAATATCCACAAGAAATTAGTTTCAGAAAACTGGAAATCGAAAATGTTGTTGCAAGTACACGATGAGTTGGTGTTTGATGTTCACAACTCCGAATTAGAAAAAATTCAACCAATGATTAAACACGAAATGGAAAATGCTTTTAAAATGGATGTTCCTTTGGATGTAGAAATTGGTTTAGGGAAAAATTGGTTGGAAGCACATTAAAAAATAGCGTTCAGTTTTCAGTTTCGATTGCAATCGGAATTAGTGATCAGTAGTGATTGTTTTAAAAAATATCTTTTTATGGAAATGTCAGAAAAATCAATAAAAACTATCAAATCAATTACCAATAGCCAATATTTGGACATTATTGGGTTGGCTATCGTTTTGGCTGGTTCGATGTATTTGGGGTATCACAAAACTATCATACCTATACATTCCTTTGGATTGAGCTTCGAGTTTCCACTTGGGGTTTTTTCGATTTTCAATGTTGGTTTTTCTATGATTTCAACTAGATTGATTACTAAGAAAAATAATTTTGGAAATTTTATTGGCACCTTAAACACAGCGCTTAGTGGAACAATAGATTATCTTTTGGGAAATGCCGCGGCGATATTAACGTATCCCATTTCGTTTATTGGAAATTATGTAGCTTTCCGATTTTGGAAAAAGAAAATGGTTTTGAACTCAATTGACAGCATCTTTTATAGAAATCTATTCTTTGGAATGCTTTTGTCTCTGGTTTTAAACTATCTTGGATTTACCTATTTTAGTGACAAACCTATCGATTGGAAATTGTTTTTTGCGATTGCACTTCCTGCTGGAATTAGTTTTGGCGGTACTTTTAACAATAGTCGATTGTATCCAGACAATTGGATTATGTGGCAACTTTATAATCTTGCTAAAATTGTGCAAAGTGTAATGATATTGAATATTGCAAATACTATCAAATATGTGTTTTATCTCTTCAATGCCACTTTAGGATACATTACTTGGAAAGACGATAAGAAAAAACTGTTTGGTCTTGATGGAAAGATTTCGCTGAAATGGAATTAAACAGGACTTAAATTAATCCTTTGTATTATTCCAATTCGCCTTGGTCAAGGTAAAAGAAAATTCTGAGCCGATACGGTATTCACTTTCTACATATATTTTTTCTTTATGAGCCTCTACAATATGCTTTACAATAGCGAGTCCTAAACCAGAACCACCTTCACTGCGCGCTCCGCTTTTATCAACGCGATAGAAGCGTTCGAAAATTCTGGGAAGGTTTTGACTTTCTATTCCTTCGCCATTATCGGTAATTCGAACTAAGATTTTTTTCTTGGTTAAATTGATGATACTAACCTCTGTCAAGCCGCCTTCTTTACCATATTTTATAGAATTGACTATCAAATTCTCTACAAGCTGCTGCAATTTGTCTTTATCCCCTTTGACTATGGTGGGTTTAAGTTGATGATTTTCGAATGCCAAAGTAATTTTTTTCTTCTCGGCTTTCATTTCTAATAAGTCAAAAACATTTTGAATTAATTCGATGATATTAAATTCAGAAAATTCGAGATTTAAATCACCTACTTCAAGCTTGGTAATCATATCTAAATCTTCGACAATGTAAATCAATCGTTCAACACCCTTTTCAGCACGCTTCAAATATTTTTTTCGAATATATTTATCATCCATCGCACCGTCTAGAAGCGTTGAAATATAACCTTGGACAGTAAATAAAGGAGTTTTAAGTTCGTGAGAAACATTACCTAAAAATTCTCTCCGGTATTTTTCTCGAACTTTTAGCATTTCGATTTCCAGTTTTTTGTCAGAGGCAAACTTTTTAACTTCTCTAGTCAAAGCCTCAATATCGGTTGTTATGGGTTGGTCTAAAAAAGTACTAGATTCTAATAAAGAAATGCCATCATAGATCTTCTTTACCCTGCGATAAATGAATCGTTCCACTCGGTATTGTGTGGCCAAAAATGAAAAGATATAGACTATAAAAAAGAATACCGCACCAAATGAAAGCAAACTTTTAAATGGATATTTAAACATTGCTTTTACCAAAAACATTGCAAAAAAAGAGGCAAAAACACTTATGTATAATGCTGAGACTAGAGCAAACTTATAGGTTTTTTGAAAACTAATTTTCATTTTATTATAATTTGAAGTATTGTGCAAATTTAACGCAAAAATTATACTTCAAATTTATACCCAACGCCTTTTATAGTTTTAAAGAAATCATCGCCTATTTTTTCTCGAAGTTTTCTGATGTGAACATCTATTGTTCTTCCACCCACTACTACTTCGTTACCCCAAACTTTATCCAAAATTTCATCTCGTTTGAATACTTTCCCAGGTTTTGATGCTAATAAATAAAATAATTCAAATTCTTTTCGAGGTAACGCAAGCGCGATACCGTCTTTTATGATTTGATATTCTTCTCGATTTATTTCAATTCCACCCACATTGAGGGTTTCGCTGTTTTTTTCTTGTTCTTTAAGCCTTCTTAACAATGCCTTAACTTTACTTACCAATACTTTTGGCTTGATAGGTTTAGTTATATAATCATCGGCTCCTGCATCAAAACCAGCAACTTGACTATAATCTTCACTTCTGGCAGTCAAGAAAGCAATAATCACATTATTTAATTCAGGAATTTTTCGCATCATTTCACAAGCTTCAATCCCATCCATTTCTGGCATCATTACATCCATAATGATTAAGTCAGGCAATTCTTTTTTAGCTTTTACTACAGCCTCTTTTCCATTTGAAGCTGTGAAAATTTGATATCCTTCCTGAGCGAGATTATAACCAACAATTTCTAAAATATCCGGTTCGTCGTCAACTAATAAAATTTTGGTATGTCGTTTTTTCATATGTAAATATAGTAATGCATGAGAATTTATAAAGGTAAATATAAAACAAAACCCTTGTATGTCATAAACCGTTTTTATATGTTAACAATTTGGTAATACAATTGGCGAAAAATCGCAATTTTTAGCTGTCGCAAGTACAAATAGTGCATTACGTTAAATTCTCAGCAAAGGAAACGAAAAATTTTTATTTTTAACACAAGTATGAAATAATCAAATAGTGAAAACGCCAGACCGAATTTTAAAAAGCAAGAAAGTTTATCTTCTTAAATTTTGTCAGAAACCTTTTAAAATGATTAAAGCTGACAGATATACTAAGTCTTTATTTACAAATTTTAATTTAACTACTCAAAATTATCATAAAATTAAAGTTTACGGTACGGATATTGAAAATTTTTTTATATCTTTACAACTTGATTATAATAAATAATGAATAAAAATTACTTTTATATAATAATCCTTTTGGGATTTTTCTTTACCACGAGTGTTTCTGCTCAAGAAGGAAAGTCTCAATCTAAGTCTCAAGAAACTACGGTTATTGAAGGGCTAAACTTGTATCCAAATCCCGCAAGTAATGGCAAGGTTTATATCACATCTAAGAATGATTTAGACAAAAATATCATTATTTTTGATGTCCTTGGAAAAAAAGTGCTACAAACTACAATAAGTGCAAAGGAACTTAATATTTCTAATTTATCTCCAGGAATTTATATCATTAAAGTAGACGAGGCACAATCTACGTCTACAAGAAAACTTATAATTCGATAAGTAAATCTCATGTTTTTACTTGATTTAATGATTTTTTTACATTGTTTTATTATATAAGCTAGATATTTTATTACATTTGCATAACTAATTTAAAAAAAAATGTTATGAAAAAATTTTACACTGTACTATTGATTACTTTTTCAATTGTAGGCAATGCACAAAATTTAGTAGCCAATCCTACTTTTGCTGATGGGCTTACAGGATGGACGGCCGGACCAACAGCATCGTATACCCTTCCAGCAATTATTTCTGGAGATGGCAGTGATGATAAAAATTCTGTTCAGTATATCCCAACAGCAACAACCGGTTTTTATCAAGAAATCCCCATTGTAGGTGGAAGTCAATTAGAAATATCTTTTTATTACAAAGCAAGTGGTGATGATAAAGATGCAAGAATTTGGAGTTGGTACAGAGACGCTACTAATACAAACATATACCAAGCCGGTGATGCTTCAGCAGGTATTGAAAATGATCCCTTAAGAACTAATAATGGATATTTGGCAACTGCGACAGTTTGGACGATAAAAACCATTACTGTTACTGCTCCTGCAAATGCAACCAAACTTGTTTTAGCTTTTAGAGCATATGTTGCTGGAACTGTGAGTTTTGATCAAATTTCTGTTGTTCAAACGGTACCACTTAGCGTAAGACAAAACTCAATTGATGGTTTGAATGTGTATCCAAATCCTGCTAGAAATGGAAATGTATTTATTACTTCAAATAATAGTGCAACAAAAACTATTGCAATCTATGATATTTTAGGAAAACAAGTATTGAGTGGTAAAACAGATAACAATGCTGTAAATGTTTCTGCTCTTAGAAGCGGTACTTACATCATAAGAATTTCTGAAGAAGGTAAAACTGCCACCAAAAAATTAATTATTGAATAATTAGTTTTAATCAATTCTATAAAAACTCCAATTGTAAAGTTGGAGTTTTTTTATTTAATTACTTTTAAAAAAAAGAATACTTGATTCCCACTCCTGACATATTCTCCATTTCAAGTCAAAAGCAATTTGAAAAAATTGCGCTTAAAGTATTTCGTTTTCAACATGAAAGCAATTTGGTGTATAGAGAATTTTGCAGTTTTTTGAAAACTGATGTTCAAAAAGTCAAATCTTTGGAGCAAATTCCGTTTTTGCCAATCCAATTTTTCAAAAGTCACGCCGTAATTTCTAATGAGAACCCTATTCAAAAGACCTTTACAAGCAGCGGAACAACTAGAATGATAACCAGCAAACATTTGGTTACAGATCTTTCTTTATACGAAGAAAGTTATCGAAAAGGATTCTCTCAATTCTATGGAAATATTGAGGATTATGTAGTTTTGGCCTTGCTTCCCTCTTATTTAGAACGAGAAGGTTCTTCTCTAATTTATATGGTCGAAGATTTGATACAAATGACGAACAATACCGCAAGTGGATTTTACCTTCACAACCACGAAGAACTTATCGAAAAATTGACCCTATTGGACGAAGCAGGTCAAAACGTGATCTTGATTGGCGTTACTTATGCTTTATTGGATTTAATCGAGAAACATTCTTTTCAGTTGCACAACACCATCATTATGGAGACTGGCGGAATGAAAGGAAAACGCAAAGAAATGATTCGAGAGGAACTACACGGACAACTTTGCCAGGGTTTTGGGGTTACTGCCATCCATTCAGAATATGGAATGACCGAATTATTATCGCAAGCGTATTCATTAGGGAATGGCGTATTTGAATGTCCATCGTGGATGCAAATCCTAATTCGCAACACCGAAGATGCTTTGACTTATGTTTCCGACGGAAAAACGGGCGGAATCAACGTGATAGACTTGTCCAACATTAATTCATGTTCTTTTATTGCTACTCAAGATTTGGGCAAAAAAAACTCCAATAATTCATTTGAGGTATTGGGACGTTTTGACAATTCGGATATTCGCGGGTGTAATTTGATGGTGGTTTAACCATGACGACGTGAAGTGGTCACAAGTTCACAAAGAATAATTTTAAGACAGCAAGCTTATCACTTCATCTTCTCGATTGTAACAAACTTATAACCTTGTGATTTGCCATAAAGTATCATATTTTCCAAGGCAACCAGCATTTCCTCTGCTTTTCCAAAATCTTGATCGTGCATTAAAACGATGGCTCCTGGACGGAGGTAATTTTTAAACTTATTTTCTAAATTTATTCCGTCGTTTTGTGTTTTGTCCCAGTCCATGGTCGTCAAAGTCCAAAGCACCGTTGTAATTCCTTTATTTGCAAGAAAATCAATTTGTTTTTGGGTAATCCCGCCATAAGGAGGTCTATAATAGTTGGATTGAACACCAGCTACTTTTTTTAATGCTGCAATGGTTCTGAGCACTTGTTGCTCCCAGACAACATTCTCATCTAAATTGTATCCATTGGTATGATCCCAACTGTGATTGGAAATTTGATGTCCACTTTTCTTAGCTTTTTTAATAATTTCTCTATTTGCTTCTAGATTTTTACCTTGCCAAAAAAAAGTGGCTTTAATGCTATTTTTATTTAAAACGTCTAAAATTTTGTTAGATAAATTGGTTGGTCCATCATCAAATGTCAAGGCTACGACTTTACTTCCGTTTTTTCCTCGAACCAAACAATACCCATTACTTAATTTTTCTTGTTCAAAAAAGTGTTTGTGAATTAATGGTAAACTGTCTAATTTTTCAAAAGTAAGATTACTACTAACTTTGTCCTTAGTTCCTTTGCAACTAGTAGAGAAAACAAAAAAAAGTAAAAGATATGGAATTACTGCAGTCCGTTTAAATCGTTTCATATTTTTATAAATTTCTTTACAGTTACTTTGTTGTCTATCAATAGGCTAATTGTATAGGTGCCGTCGGGTAAATTACTGATATCAATGCTGTTGTTATTTGAAAATGTATTTTTTACCGTTCTTCCCAAAACATCTGTTATTTTAATAGCAATATCTTGTTGCAATCCCATAATTTTGATTGTATTACCAGCGGGATTAGGAAAAATCAAAATATTATCGTTAACTGGTTCAACATCTACAGAAAGACTATTACAAAAATTAAAAATATCGAAGGCTGGCAAAGGTCGATTCCCATTTTGAAAATCAAAAAAACTTACGTTTTCATAAGAAGAACCTTGTCCCCAGAAATCACACATTGCAGAACTTATCCAAGCAGGTTCCCAATATAAAATACCAGTCCCTCCAGCATTGTAGACAGTATTTGCCAAATCAAATAGAAAATTTTTTTGCCCTTGGGGACTCAAAGGATAACTGAAATTACCATTACTTCCCAAAAAATTACCATACGTATCGGAACTTGCGGTTGTCCAAGGAGCACCAGTTTCAAAAATCATTATTTCTTTTTTGTAATTGATTTTTAATTTTGATATCAAACTGCCTAATTGTTGCAAAGAAGTAAAATTAGAAAAATAGGGGTAAAAAGAAATTCCAATGATGTCGAAATTTCTAACATTTTTAGAATAAAAAAGTCCCGACAACCAATCGGCTGTACCATCAGTAAAATGTACTGCTTTTTTTATAGAAGTCCCGTTTGCGGTATTAAAATTATCTACAGAACTAAATGCAATATTAAATTTATCGGCATCCTTAGGCCAAGCCCAACCATTTGTTGGGGTAGTTTCATCAATAAAACCATTAGTTGTCTCATTACCAATAGCCACAATGTCTGGGACTACATTCTCTGCTTTTAATCTTTCAAGAACCGTATATGTATATTTATATATTGAATCTAGCAGTAAAGCATTAGAAAGTCCTAGCCAAGCTTTCGGCATTTTTTGATTGCCTGGATCATTAAAATAATCGCCATAATGAATGGATAAATTTAGTTTCATCCCTTGATTTTTAGCTTTTTTAAAAGCCAAAACAACATCTTCTAAATTATTAGTCGAAATAGGATTTCCGCATTTATCAATGCTATTTTCTGGAGTATGCCATAGCCTAATTCGTACCATATTTGCCCCTTTTTGAGCAAACAAAGCATAAGGATCGGTTATGTTTCCACTTGAATCTCTATATACTCCGCCTTTGGCAAGAACAGAATTAGTATAAGACAAATCGGCACCAACTGTAAAACATTGTGATTGACAATAATTATAAAAAAATAATGTCAGTAAGGATGAAGCAACTAGTCTTTTCATTTTATCGCTTTTTGAATTCAAAAATAGTGATTTAATTGTTTACAAATCCTTTGACATAATTTTGCCAAATAACATATCCAGCCTCTGACAAATGAACTCCATCAACCGAATAACTAGCAATCATTAAATCATCAGCATTCGCAAATATGGAATGAAGGTCAATAACTTGATAATAATTAGTTTGAATACTCTTTTTAATAATCGTATTAGTTTCAGCAATTTTTGTTTTCAAAGAAGTGTTATTAGAAGTTGGCAAAATAGTCTGGACATAAATTTTTGTTGCCGGAGATTCCAAATGAATTTTGTCTACAATTCTTTGAATATTGCATGCTACATACTCAGGAGTTAGTTCGGTACGAAATAAATCATTGACACCAATTTTTAAAAACACTTTTTTGGGTTTGTAATAATAAACTTCTGCTAATCTGTTTACTATTCCATCAGTCACATCTCCAGCAATTCCTCTGTTTTTTACTTTTGGGTTATTAAAACGTACACCCCAATTTCCTCCTAGTTCGGAAATACTGTCTCCAATAAGTACAATATCCCCGGTTTGTAAAGGATTGGCTTTAAACTCAGCAATTCTTTCTTTATAGTGTGTTTTTGTCCAATCAGAATGATTGGGAATTACTTTACTTGGCGAAGGATAGAGAATACTTATATTAGTATTGGCTGTTGAAGTTTGATTTGTTTGAGCGGAGCATGAAATCAAAGTCAGGAAGAATAGTGTTACAATAATTATTGTCTTCATTCGGTAAATTCAATAAGATGTTTAAATTTCTATATGTCCTTTTGAAATTTTTTAACTGATGCAATAGTTGTTATAAATTTCTTAATATTTTGAATATATTTTCCAGAATTAAATTCTATTAATTCTAAAAATTTTGTCCAGTGTATGTTTAAAAATATCATTTTATGCTATTTATGTGCCTTTTTATTTTTCAAATAATTGATGAGTAATTGAGGTCGGTCAGTTTGAATCATGTTTACTCCATTTTCTAAATACCAACCATAAATACTGTTTTTATTTTTAATTGCCTCATTGTCTTCGTGACCAGCATTTAAAGATGCCCATAAAGAATTGACCCAAATTCTGCTCCCTTTTTTCTTTATTTCAGAAAACCTCGTCAATACTTTTGATGTATCTTTTGAAAATACTATTTCAAAGGCTTTTACATTTAACTTCGTTTGATAATCATCAATTATTTGTTGTGCATTGGGTTGATTATCCAAATTAATTATTGGCATAAATATGATGGTGTCTAATTTTGTACCAAAGTCGGTAATTACTTGACTGACCGTTTTATTATACCCTTTCATTACTATTTGTCTTGCTGTGCCTGTTTTTTTTGCAACATCAAAAGATTGGCTAAAAATTTCGTACGATTTATCTAAATTGACCAATGATTTGTCCTTACATCTAAGCAAGGCTTCTTCCAAAGTTGGAATTTTATATTTTGTTTCAATTCCTAGACCATCTTTTAAATATAGTTTTCTCAACGAATCTAAAGTCCATTCGGAGACCAATCCTTTCCCATTTGTTGTCCTGTCTAATGTTTTGTCGTGCATAATTACCAATTGATTGTCTTTGGTTTTTGCCACATCCATTTCTATTATATCAACCCCCATTTCAATAGCACTAGAGAACCCTTCTAAAGAATTTTCAGGGAAATTTCGCCAATCTCCTCTATGAGCTATCACTAAAACATCTGACCCATTGGAATTGTTCAATTGTTTTAGAAGTTGGTCGATTTTATTGGTCGATCGATTTTTAACTTTATCTTGGGCATCGATTTGGATTTGTGAATTACAAGATAAAATCGAAATACCCATTAAACACACTGCAACTATTGTAAAAATATATTTCATTAGCACTTTTAATATTCCGAATTGTATCGCGACAAAATTAATAATCGATTCTAGATTTATAGTTTAATTCCGCAAAGGTTGCTCTCATTTCATTTTTGACTGTCCCCATTTAAAACTAAATCCAAACCGCTTTTCAGCTGCAAATTTTCAGATTTAGCCATAACTTTTAGTGGTTTTTTTAAATCTTTAGTTTTAAGAACAATTGTCGCAATTCCCGCTTCTGCCTTAACTGGATTTTCCCCTATCAATTCTGCGTTTCCTTCAGCTAAAGAAAAAGTTACCTCGTTAGTTGCTGTCGGGATTACTGTTCCGTTAGCATCCGTAATTTTGGCATAAACAAAAATCATATCTGGGTAGTTTGGATTGATTGGTATTGATGAAATGTCATAAGTCAACTCGATTTTAGTTGGTTTTTCAGGAGTCTTGACAAAATTGGAAACTACTTTTTTACCCTTGATAAATCCATCAGCTCTTAAAGTCCCTAGAGTAAATTTATCCAAATTAAAAATAAAGGGAGGATGATTCAATTGCTCACTGTTTTTGTTAATTAACGGTTTTTGTTTGGCAACCAAAACATCATTCAAATACAAAGCAACCTCATCGCAATTGCTGTAAACGGTAACATTCAAAGGGGAAGTTGCTGTCCAATAATTGGCAATAGTCACCATTGGACCAGAAATTAATTTTGTGTCTAAAGCCAAACTTGCATCACGTTGACTTTGGTAAAAAGAATACGAAAACTTCGGAATTCTAAAAATATCACTTATTCCTGAACTCTCTAAATCGTTGCTGTAACCACGGTTGTAATCGAACATTACCCAATTGGCTTCACCAATAGTTTGCTTTCCTTTTCTGTTCGAATTGGCCGCTTCCTGAAAATTATAGGCTTGTTGCAACAATCGTTTTTCGCCATGAGCACGAAGTTGTCTTGAGGTTCTTTCTTCTTCTTTCAGATTAGCAAATTCCTTTTGATTGAATCCCGCATTTTGGGCGTAATACTCCCAATCGCCGTATTCAGCAATGAAAATTTTACGGTTTACTTTGTTGTATTTTGTCCAATAATCGGGAGCTTTTCCGTGTTGACGAGCCGGAATAAACAAATCGTAATTTTCATTGTCTATCCAACAAGCGGTATAATTATTTGCAAAAGGCAATTCTTCTTTTAAGGTTTTTGCAGCTTCTTTCATAAAACTTTCGCTCATTTGAGTTTCATTCAAAGAGGCTTC